>CAMDKT010000005.1 GCA_945900935.1 Candidatus Sulfopaludibacter sp. SbA3
GCGGTGCCGAGCGATGAGCCGTATCACCTCGACAGCCCGGCCTGGGTGCCCGAGAAAGGCGAGCCCTGGGTGCGCATTCCGTACGCCGAGGGCAAGCCATCGGATCGCCACTTCGCCAACAAAGTGATGGCGCTTGACCTGCTTGAGGCAATCGAGACCGGACGCGAGCCCGTCTGCAGCGCGCAAGACGGCCGCTGGACCATCGAGATGGTGGCCGGCATCTACGCGTCGCATTTCTCCGGCGCGCGTACGCGCTTCCCGCTGTCGAAACGTGCGTGAAGCCGACTCTCAAGTTGCCCGAAAGGACGAGTTTTCGAACATGACCAAAGATTCCACGCGCCGATTTTTCGTGGGCGCCGCCACTGCCGCCGCCGCTTCGCGAGTGTGGGGCGCCAATGACAGAATCAATGTCGGCATTGTCGGAGTGGGCGGACGCGGCGGGGATCACCTCCGTGTTTACTCTCAATTGCCAGGCGCACGCGTGGTGGGAGTTTGCGACGTAAGCCAGGCTGCGCGCGAACGGGCACAGGCCATGCTCCTTAAAAATACCGGGGAGAAGGCGAGAGAGTTCGAGGACATGCGGGAGGTTTACGCCGACTCCAAGGTCGACGCCGTCTCCATCGCTACGCCCAACCACTGGCATGCGCTGGCAGCCATTTGGGCCATGAAGGTCGGCAAGGACGTCTATGCGGAGAAGCCCGCTTCCTACGACATCGCCGAAGGATTGAAGATGGTGGAGGTAGCTCGCGACTCGAAGCGCATGCTGCAGATCGGGTCACAACACCGCAGCAATCCGTTCAAGATCCGAGGCATGGCGGCACTTCGGGGCGGGTTGATCGGCGATATCTATCATGTGAGAGGCCTTTGCTTCAAGCGGCGGCGCTCCATCGGCTCCAAGCCAGATACGCCTGTGCCCCCGGGCGTCAACTGGGACCTGTTCCGTGGGCCGGCGCCCATGCGTCCCTTCAACGAACTGCGATTCAAATACAACTGGCACTGGTTCTGGGATACCGGCAACGGCGAGATTGGCAACACGGGCGTTCACGAGATGGGCATCGCGCGCTGGGCTATGGGAGATCCCGAATGGCCGAAAGCGGTTCATTCGCACGGCGGGAAATTCGTATACAAAGACGACCAGGAAACGCCCAACACGATGACATCCAGTTTCGATTTTGGCGACCGGGAACTGGTCTTCGAAATCAGGGGATTGCCGACTGGCGCGGAAGCGGTAGTGTCGAAGACCAAGGGGGGATGGAGACCCTCCCCGTCGGCAACGTCCCCACAGGCTGGAGCGCCTCCTCTCAACGTGATGATCGGGAATATTTTCCTTGGTTCCGAAGGCTGGGCGGCCATGAGCGACGAGGGCTTTCAGGCCTTCAAGGGCGATAGCGATGAGTTGGTGATGCAGGAGTACCCGGATAAGAAGCCCGAAAATGATCCCACGAGTCTACACATCCAGAACTTCCTTTCGGTTTGCCGGTCCAGAAACGATATGGATCTGCATGACGGAATCGGGATCGCAAACATGAGCGCGGCGATGTGCCATTTGGCGAACATCAGCTACCGCGTGGGGCGTGGTTTGAAGCTCCAGGCGGGGCCGAAGTTTGTCAACGATCCCGCCGCGACCCAGCTCTTGTCGCGAACCTATCGCAAGCCATACATGCTCTAGCAGGGCATCACCCAGCCGCCGTATTGGGATGGTCCGATAGACTGCCCGGATGCGCCCGGCCGAAATTACTCGGCGGCAGGGGAAGGTGATGGACGATGAAAGCAAAGATTCACTACGCATGGGTGATCGCGGGCGTAACCTTCGTCGTGCTGCTGGCTGGCGCGGGCGTCCGTTCCACGCCGAGTCTTTTGATGGTCCGGTTGGAGGCGGAATTCGGCTGGTCGCGCGCGTTGATTTCGACGGCTGTGGCCGTGAATATTCTGTTTTTCGGATTGATTGGTCCTTTTGCTGCGGGTCTCATGAATCGGATTGGACTGCGGCGGGCCGTGCCGGGCTCGCTGTTGATCGTCTCGCTTGCGGTGCTGGCATCGTCGCGGATGAACGAGCCCTGGCAGTTGCTGTTACTTTGGGAGTTGCTGGTGGGCATCGGAACCGGCGCCACGTCGTTGGTGCTTCCGGGGTGGTGGCCAACCGCTGGTTCTTCACCCATCGTGGCTTGGTGGTGGGGTTCCTGTCGGCGGCGAATGCCACGGGCCAGTTGATCTTCCTGCCGTTCATGTCGCGGATCATTGCGCAAAGCGGCTGGCGCGCGATGTCGTTGGCGGTCGGATGCGTGACTGCCGTGACAGCGGTGGTTGCGTGGATCGTCATGCGCGATTCGCCCGCCTCTATTGGGCTGCGGCCATATGGCGCGCCGGCGGCCTTGCGTTTCGCCAGCGGCAAGCCTGAGTTTTGGCTGCTCGCCGGAACGTTCTTCGTTTGCGGCGCAAGCACGAATGGGCTGATTGGCACTTGATTCCGGCCTGCCATGACAATGGCATTCCCGAGGTGCGCGCCGCGGGGTTATTAGCGCTCATGGGGATCTTCGACATTCTGGGAACGACCGCTTCCGGCTGGCTGACTGATCGCGTCTCGCCGCGGCTCCTGCTCTGCGTGTACTAAGGGTTTCGGGGACGGTCCTTGCTATTCCTTCCCAACATGCTCGCCATGGGTGACACTCCGCAGTTGAACCTGTTCGCGTTCTTTTACGGACTGGACTGGATCGCCACGGTACCGCCCACAGTGCGACTGACATCCGATGCATTCGGGCGGGAGAACACGGGCGTCGTCTATGGCTGGATCGGCGCGGCGCACCAACTGGGCGCCTCGCTGGCGGCCTTTGGCGCGGGGAGCGTTCGGACGTCTACAGGAGACTGTCGTTGGGCGTTTCTGTTTGCGGCGGCTCTGTGCATGTTCGCCGCGACCTCGTTCTTGTTGACGTCCGGAAGACGATCGGAAGTGCCCGCCTGAACGGAGTCTCCTCGCGCGCGGCTGCTCAAAAACTCAGGCGCAAGCCGAATCGAACCATCCGCTCGTCGATGCCTTCGCGGCCGGTATTCGCTATGCCCGTAACGCGGCCGAAGTTGGCGGCATTGCTGACGTCACCGTTCGGGTTCGAAAAGTGGGGCGTGTTGGAGATGTTGAACATCTCGGCGCGGAATTGCGCGCCGACGCGCTCACTGATCTGAAAGGCTCGATAAATACTCAGGTCCACGTTGTTCATGCCGGGACCGCGCAGTTGATTCCAACCGGAGTTGCCGAAGCGGGCGGCGGTCACCTGGGTGTAGGCGGACGTGTCGAACCAGCGATCAGGATTGTTGAAGACCGCCACGCTGGGTTTGATCTGGTCGGCGAACTGGCTGTTGCCGGGGGCGTTGAGCGAAGCTCCGGGAGAGGATACGGTAAACGGTCCGCCGGTGTAGGCCGTGTAAAGGCCATTCACTTGCCAACCGCCCAGAAGAGCCGCCGCGGCGCCGCTGGTGGCGAACTTCCGGCCGGCGCCGAAGGGTAATTGCCAGGTGAAGGCCGCGTTGAAATTGTGGGTGCGGTCATAGGATTTGACCCCCTTGGCGGCGATGCCCCAATACTCGGGCGTGGAGATTTGGTAGCCGTCCACGCCGAAGTCGTTCCCGGACCACGGGCCCTGCGCCTTCGACCACGTATAGCTCAAGCGCAGCGAATGGCCGCTGTTCATGCGGCGCTGCAACGACGCCTGCAGCGAATCGAAATAGCCGCGGAAGCCGCCGGCGTCGGAGAAGATGTTGGCTCCGGCGAGATAGCCGAAGCGCTGCCGTAACACTTGGCTGGCGGTGCCCCCTCCGATGTAACCGTAGTTGGCGTTCCAGCGGTTTTGCAGCCGTAGCGAACGATTGCCGACGTAGCCGGCCTGCCCGATCCAGCCCTTCGACTCCCGCTCCACCATGAAGTTCCACGATTGGATATAGCTGCGACGGAAATTGGGATCGGCGAGTTCGAGGGCGACATTGCTCGGCACTCGAATTTGGCCGTCGCCAACCGCCGGCGGCGCCACCGCCGGAATGCCTTGCGCGATGGGGGAGACGAATTGGAAACCATTGGCGGCGGGGAAGGAGGCGCTGCTGACGATGGGATAGGTCTGGAGGGGATTGCGGCCGATGTTGACGGGATCCCAGGCGATCCCATAGCCCGCGCGAATGACCATGCTCTGGCTGGCGCGGTAGGCGATGCCCAGGCGAGGAGAAAAGTTGCGCTTGCTCGTCCGGAATCCGCACGAAGAGACGGAGACCGAACCGATGCCGCACAGCTTCAGGATGCCGGTGTTGAGGTCGAAGACTTCCAGGCCACGGCCTTCGGCCCGCGTGGGCACACCGAAGTAGTCCCAACGCAAGCCGGCCGAGACGGTGAGTTTCTGGGTCGGCTGCCATTTGTCGCGGACATAGAGGCTTTGCGCCCAGGTACGCGTGGTGCCGGTCTCGCGGCGGACGGTGCGCTGCAAGTCGCTGGGCAGGCCGAGCGCGAAACCGGCGTAGGCGTTGTAGGGGTTGGTGACCGTGGCGGTGAGTTGCGCGGGGTTGGCGGGATTGGCGAACTGCGAGCCCGTGGTGCCTTGTCCAAACGTAAAGAAGCCGGGGCTGCCGAAGGGCTCGTTCCCGTTCTGCCCGACGTAAAGCGAATCCCAACCAAAACGGATGTTGTGCTTGCCGCGCAATACGCTGGCGCCGGCGACATACTGCGCTTGCGGAAGATTGAGATTCCAGGGCGAGTTGGATTGCGCGCGGCCGTAGGGGGTGAATCCGGCGACGTTGAAACCGGGCCAGCCTCCTTCCACCCGGCTGGAGCCGTTGGTACCGGGAATTCCCAGGAAGTCGCGGCCCAGGTTCTCATCCAGGCGGATGTTCTCGACGCCATTGTCGAGCAGCGTGTAGCCGGCGTAACCATCGAGGACGATGGTGGGGGTCAAGGTGTAAACCGCCGAGTAAGTCATGCTCAGCGTCGTGCCGATTCCCAGGCCATCGTAGGAACCGCGCCCGTCCAGGCCGTTCCCGCCCAATTGGCCAAAGATGGGAGGGTTATCGAAGTGCCACTTAAGATAGCTGACGCGTCCGGCCACGTTCAGCTTGTCGGTGACGCGGGCGTTCACCTTGGTGTCAAGGGTGTGCCGGTCGTAAATGAAGGAACCGCTGGTGAAGTAGTTCTGGACGATGGCGCCGGGAGCGCCGATGTTCGGGTTTGGCGTCAACCCAATGATCTTGCCGATGATGGGGCTGATGCGGCTGGCCGGCAGTAGATTGCCGGGGAATTGAATCCGGTTGGCGCCGCTGGGTTCGCCGGTCAATGGATCGTAGACGGCCGAGGGCGATGCGGAGTAGTCGCCCGATTTCATCGCCGGAGTCGGAACGGCGACTAACTGAAAGGCGGAGGAGCGGTCGGGCGTGGCTTCGTAAGCGGCGAAGAAGAAAAGCCGGTCCTTGATGACGGGTCCACCGAGGCTGCCGCCGTACTGATTTAGAATGCGCTTGGGCATGCCCTGGCTGCGAGGCAGGAAGTAAGGGCGCGCTTTCAGATGCTGGTTGCTGTGGTACCAGAACCCGGAGCCGTGAAATTGATTCGTGCCGCTCTTGATCTGCACATTGACAGAGGCTCCGCCGGCAAAGCCGGTGTCGGCTTCGTAGCTGTTGGTTTGGACGCTAACCTGGTCAATGGCTTCCAGCGTGGGGACGTACCCGGAGAGATGCGGCAGCCAGGCGTTCCACGTGGTGGCGCCATCCACGCGCACGGCCGTGGACTGGGCGTTCGACCCATTGGAATTCAACACCAGGGCGCGCGAGGGATTGGCGGAGATGGAATGCGCGTTGGTGGGCGGCGCCATTCCCGGCACTGTCACGAGCAGGTTCTGATAGTTGCGGCTGACCGGGACGGGGGTGTTCTGCAAGTCGGTGGCGCGGATCTCGCTGCGCACGTCCATGGTGTCGGTCTGCAACGTCACGGCCGAGGTGTTGACTTCCACTGACTCGCTGACCGCACCGACCTCCAGGCGAAACTCGACGCGTACGGTGGAGTTGGCTGGCGCTGTGATCCCGTCCTGGTTGAAGGAGCGAAAGCCGGCGGCGCTTACTTTCGCGGAGTAGCTGCCGGGAGGAATGGAGGCAAGCGTGAAGCCTCCGGATTCGTTGGCGGCCAATTCCCAACGCTGGCTGGTACCGGTGTTCGTGATGGTGACCGCCGCCTTCGGCACGGCCGATCCAGATTGGTCGAGCACGGTTCCCGTGAGCGTACCGAAGAGGTTCTGAGCGGACGAAGCCATTGGTGTAAGGCCAGCCAGCAACAGAAGCGCAAAAGCATGTTTCATAAGCCAGGGTCTCCTGCAGTGAGATTGACCAAGCATACACGACTGGGGCGGGGACTTGGCGAGGGGAGGAGCGCCGTTCCGAGAGCGCTTTGGTCGGTTAGGCTGGTGTGACCAGCCCTTGACAACCCACCGCGCGTTGACATATAGACAACGCTCCGTGAATTTTTCTTAAGGAGCAACGCAATGAGAACTTGGGCCTTTGCAGCCGCGTCGGTAGTACTGTCGACAGCTGCTGTTTTCGCGCAATCGACGGCGTCCATATCTGGTACGATCACCGATTCTTCGGGGGCTGTCGCGCCGGAAGTGAAGGTTACGGCAACGCATGAGGCGACCGGCATCCGTTCGGAAGCGCTGTCGATCGGCAACGGCGACTATCGTCTGCCGCTGCTGCGGCCGGGCACTTACCGGATCGACCTTCAAAAAGCGGGCTTCAAGAGCGTCACGCGATCCGGAATCGAGCTTCAGGTCGCACAGGGGCTTCGCGCTAATTTCCAGCTCGACCTCGGGGCGGTGACCGAAACGATCAGCGTGGGGGATTCGGCGCCGCTGCTCGAAACGGACAGCAACGTGCTCGGTGGCGTGGTGTCGACCGACAAGTTCGAGAACATTCCGCTAAAAGGCCGCAATTCGAGCGCAATGATGTTATTAACGCCCGGCGTGCGGTTGCCGAGCCGCGTCGTGACGGCGCCGGTAATCGAAAGCCACTGGCAGTTCTTCTCAATCAATGGCAGCCGGCCGAATCAGAACCAGTTCGTTCTGGACGGCAGCAACAACAACGACGTCGGATTTAATGGCCCGGAGTACAGCTCGCCGGTTGAGGCCATTCAGGAGATGCGCGTCCAGACCAACAGCTACAGCGCCGAATACGGAAACGCCGGCGGCGGCGTGATCAACACCATCACCAAGTCGGGGACGAACAATTACCACGGTTCCTTGTTCGAGTATTTGCGCAACGACAAGTTCCAGGCGGGCAACTTCTTTGCCAACATGGAAGGCCGGCAAAAGCCCGCGCTCCGGGCGAACCAATTCGGCGGCACGTTCGGCGGGCCGATCAAGAAGAACAAGTTGTTCTATTTTGGAAGTTTCGAGGGTCTGCGGCAGCGGTCTCCCGCCGTCAACGTCATCAGCGTTCCGACGTCGCTGCAGAAGGCCGGTGATTTCTCGCAGACGTTGACTTCAACCGGCGCGCTGGTGCGCGTCGCCGACCCGAGGTCGACGCGTCCAGACCCGGCGCGCCCGGGCCAGTTTGTCCGCGATCTGTTTCCGGGTAACCGCATTCCCAGCAACCGGATCAATCCGGTCTCGTCAGCGATCAACAAATACTTCCCCGAAGGCAACGTTTCGGGGCTCCCGCTCACTAACTTGAACAACTTTTTCTTCAACGGTACGAATCCGCAGAAGACCGACGATGTTTCGATCCGGATGGACTACCAGATCAACGATTCGACACAGTTGATGGGGCGCTTCTCGGACACGTTCGTCAACTTCAAACAGCCTTCGTATTTCGGCAACATCGCCGATCCGTACAACCAGAACACAGATCAGCGGCACATGAACTCGGTTTTGAAACTGAACAAGACCTTCAATCCGAGCCTCGTTGGTGAGTTCGTCTTTTCGTGGAACCGTTTCTTTCACTACCGCACGCGGTTGAGCACGCGGAACTTCAATCCCACGGATCTGGGCCTTCCCGCCTACGTCGCGGCGAACAGCGTGGTCCTCGGTTTCCCGCAGTTCAACATCGACGGCATGTCGCCGATCGGCGGCTATATTCACGAGCCGCACGGGTACGACCGTCCGAACGGTGCGGTGAACATGATCATGATGCGCGGCAAGCACTCGCTGAAGTACGGCGGGTCCTACAACGTCGGGCGGCTGAACGGGATTGGGCAACACAACAACGCGGGGCTCTTCACCAGCGGCAAATCGTTCACCCAGGGTCCCGATCCGTTTGACGCTTCGGTGGCGTCGGGCGCCGGGTATGCGACGTTCCTGCTTGGAAATCCCACCGCTGGAACCCACTGGCCGAACACCACCGACACGGCGGCGACTGCGAAGAACCTCGGTTTCTTCTTCCAGGACGACTTCAAAGTCAACACCAAGCTAACGCTGAACCTGGGCCTTCGCTGGGATATCGAGTCGCCACGAACCGAGCGGTTCAACCGGCTGACCAACTGGAACCACGCCGGAACGGCGACGCTTTCAAACGGCGTGGCCGTCCGCGGTGGGCCGATGTTCCCGAACCTGGGCGGCCTCGACCGCGGCCAGTGGAACCGGCAGACGAACAACTGGCAACCGCGAATTGGCCTCGCATTCAACGTCTTCAAAGACACCGTGATCCGCACGGGATTCGGAATCTTCTACGGCAACAGCTACGGCGGCGCGGCGAACTACAATCAGCTCGCCAATTTCGGATTCGGATGTTCGACCCCCGTGAATGCGAGCATTGACGGCGGGCTGACGCCGGCGGCGTCGTTCTCCGATCCGTTCCCGCAAGGCTTCTGCCGCCAGAATACCAGCGACCTCGGGCTCCTCTCGAACCTGGGCGAAAACATCGCCGCGGTGAATCGCGATCACCAGGTTCCGAAGACGATTTCGTGGAGCTTCGACGTGCAGCAACGGCTCCCCAAGGACGTGCTGTTCAACATCACCTACTCGGCAAATCGCGGACTGAACCTGATGGGTTTCCGTGAACTGAACCAGTTGAATCCGGAACACCTGGCGCTCGGCACGCAATTGAACGCCCCGGTGCCGAATCCCTACCTGGGAGTGATCCGGATCGGCCCGCTGTCGGCGGCCACCACTACGCGCGGCCAGTTGCTGCGGCCCTATCCGCAGTTCCAGACCGTCACCGGGGCCATCGATACGTACGGGGCTTCGACCTATCATGCCTTGTTCGTGAAGGGGGAACGGCGCTTCGCCAACGGGTTCACGCTCCTGGGCTCCTACACGTTCTCGAAGATCATCGACGACGCGCCAGGCGGCCAGACCGGGCTCTGCTGCGACTTCTCGCGCGGCGACATGATGAACTTCTACAACACGCGTGGCGAGCGCTCGATTGGGTCCTATAACACGCCGCAGACGCTGGTGATCAGCTATGTCTACGAACTGCCCTTCGGTCCGGGAAAGAAATTCGCCAGCCAGGCGGGTGCGATGGGCCGGATTGTAGGCGGATGGCAGCTCAGCGGCAGCTCTCTGTTCCAGAGCGGCACGCCGCTTCAGCTGAGCGGCGGAAACAACCAGACGTTCGCCGGAACCGCCAGGCCGAACTGGAACGGAAAGAATCCGACGATCGGCGGTCAGGACCTTGCGAACGCAGGCCGGGCGCGCTACTTCGACACCAGCGCGTTTTCGTTGAACGCGCCGTTCACGCTGGGAACCGCGCCGCGTTACATGCCCAACCTTTACGGTCCGGGCAACGCGAATTTCGATATCTCGCTGATCAAGAACACCACGATCCGGGAACGATGGCGGCTCCAGTTCCGGGCCGAGGCGTTCAACGCCTTCAACCGCGCACAATTTGGGAATCCGGTCACGGCTGTCAACAGCCCGATCTTCGGCACAATCACGAACCAGCAGAATCAGCCGAGGGACTTCCAAATGGCGCTGCGGTTGCTATTCTGAGCGGGTGCGCGTTTCCGTCCGCCTGGCGATACTCGGCGTCTCCGCGGCCGGATGGGCCACATGGTCCTATCTGGCCGGGGAGGTGCGACCGGCGGCGATCCGTTTCGAGGACATCGCCGGCCGCGCCGGTATCGACTTTGTCGTAAAAAACTCGGCCGCGGGACTGAAGCATCAGATCGAGACGATGATCTCCGGAGTTGCCGTTCTCGATTACGACAACGACGGCCGTCTGGACCTCTATTTCGTCAACGGCGCGCGGATTCCCGGACTGGTCAAAACCGGTCTAGAGTTTCACAACCGGCTCTACCGGAATAAGGGCGGCACGTTCGAGGACACGACGGCGCGCGCCCGGGTGGCGGGAGAAGGCTACGGCATGGGGGTTGCGGCCGCCGATTATGACAACGACGGTTTCACCGATCTGTTCGTGGCCGGCGTCAACCGCAACATTCTCTACCGGAACCAAGGCGACGGCACGTTCCGCGACGTGACGAAGGACGCGGGACTGGAGGGAATCGACCCGAACCGCGGCAAGCTGTGGAGCATCGCCGCCGGATGGTTCGACTACGACAACGACGGTCTGCTCGATCTGTTCGTGGTCAACTACTGCGTCTGGAGCCTGGACGAAGAAAGGGTCTGTGGCGATCCGAGAGGCGCCTACCGAACCTACTGCGATCCGCGTCTCTATAAAGGACTGCCGAACAATCTGTATCGCAACAACGGCGACGGGACCTTTCGCGACGTGTCGCAGGCGTCGGGCATCGGCGGTCACGTGGGGAAGGGGATGGGCGTCGCGTTCGCCGACTACGATCAGGACGGCGATCTCGATGTTTTTGTCGCCAACGACACCGAGCCGAATTTTCTGTTCCGTAACGATGGAGGCGGCAAGTTCACCGAGACAGGGTTCCGCGTGGGCGTGGGCTATAACGATGACGGCCGCGCGGTGTCCTCGATGGGGGTGGATTTCCGCGACTATGACAACGACGGGCTCGAAGATGTGTTCGTGACGGCGCTGACGAACGAAACTTTCCCGCTGTTTCGAAACGTGGGCAAAGGGTTCTTCGTGGACGCCACGCACGCGAGTCTGATCGGGAAGCCGAGCCTGCCGTTCAGCGGCTGGAGCGCGGGGATCTACGATCTCAACAACGACGGATTCAAGGACATCCTGGCGGCGGCGGGCGACGTACAGGACAACACCGAGCTTCTGTTCAGCCGGAAGGCGAAGCAGGCGAACCTCCTGCTGGCAAACCTCGGCAACGGAAGGTTCGCCGACGTAAGCGCGGGAGCGGGTCCGGCCCTTCGTCCCGAAGCGTTTCACAGAGGGCTGGCCTTCGGAGACTTCGACGGGGACGGACGCGTTGACGCGGCGGTCACGCGGCACAACGAGCGCGCCGCAATTTTGCGAAACACGTCGGCGCCCGAGAACCGATGGCTGGCGTTCCGGCTCAAGGGGCGCGTGAGCAATCGCGACGGAATCGGCGCGCGCATCCACCTGGTGGGCGAATCGGGCCGCGAGCAGTGGAACCACGCAACCACGTCCACCGGGCTGGGAGGATCGAGCGATCGGGCGGTCCACTTCGGGTTGGGGCAGGACCGGCTTGCGAGGCTTGTAGAGATCCGCTGGCCGAGCGGAGTTATCCAGCGGCTGGAGAACGTCGCGACGGGGCGGTATGTGGACGTGGAGGAACCTACGGTTTCGCGGCGCTGAGTTTCCGGCCGAGGGCGGTCTCGCGTTCCCCATCGGCGGCGCGTCCGAGGCGGAAATAGACTCTTCCAAGGAGAAGCCGCGCCGCAGTGTAGGAGGGATCGAGCGAGACGGCTTTCGTTAGGCGGGCGACGGCCTCGTCGAGTTTTCCTTCCTGGGAGAGAATGCGGCCGAGGTCGAAGTGGGCGCGCGGGGAATCCTGGCGGGCGTCGAGGAGCGCGGCCTTGGCTTCGCCGAGCCGTCCCTGGCGAAGAAGGAAAGCGCCGAACTCGACGCGGGGATCGGAGTCGGGGAGCGACTTGCCGTCGTCTTTGGCGACACCTTCGCGAAGCTGCTGTTCGGCTTCGGCGGCGCGGCTGGCGGCCTCGTAGGCGAGGCCGAGGGCGGTGTGGGCGCGCGCGGCGCGGCCGGAGGATTTCAGAGCGGTACGATAGGCGGCGATCGCGTTATCGTAGCGGCCGAGATTGTAGGAGGCGAGGCCGTAGTAGAAGCAGCCGTCGGGATCGTGCGGATCGATCTCGCAGGCACCGCGAAGCGGTTCTTCGGCGAGCTTGTTGTCTCCGCGGTAGGCGTGAGCGACGCCGAGTCCCCTGAGGGCCGGAGCGCTTCGCGGAGACCGCTGGAGGGCCTGCTCGAAAGCGGCGATCGCTTCATCGATCCGGCGTTCGCGCAGCAGGGCGGCGCCGCGGTCGTAAGCGGTTTGGGCGGCGAGGGCCAGGGAGAAGAGATATGCCAGACCGAGCCGCCTTACGAGAGACACCGACATCAGTATAAGGGATCGGCGCCCCCGCTGCTTTGTAAGAGAGTAGAATGCGTGGGAGGCTCAATGCACACACCCACATTTCAATGCAGCCGGCGGCACCTCATGGGGCTGGCTGCCACCAATTTCGCCGGCGCTATGACCGCGCTGGACTCGGCCGGACTGCGGAAGATGCTGGAGCCGCCCACTGGCAAAGTCCCCGTGGTGATCGATACCGATACGTTCAATGAGATCGACGATCAATACGCCGTGGCGTACGGCATTCTGTCGCCCAATCGAATGGACGTGGAGGCGGTATACGCGGCCCCGTTTGTCAATGACCGCTCAAAGAGCGCGGCTGAGGGGATGGAGAAGAGCTATGAGGAGATCCTGCGCATTCTGAAGTACCTGGGACGTAGTGCGGATGGCTTTGCCTTCCGCGGTTCGGAACGCTTTTTCGCCGGCGCTGGCAAGCCGCCCGACAGTCCGGCGGCGCGCGACCTGATCAAGCGCGCCATGCAGCCGCGCTCCACGCCGCTTTATGTATTGACGCTGGGCTGCCCGGTGAATGTGGCATCGGCGATTCTCCTGGAGCCGAAGATCAAAGAGCGGATTGTGGTCGTGTGGCTGGGCGGCACCACGCATCAGTGGCCCTCGGCGCGCGAGTTCAACTTGAACCAGGACCTGCCGGCTGACCGCGTTCTGTTCGATAGCGGCGTGCCGCTGGTGCAGATCCCGACCAAGAACGTGTCGGAACATCTGCGGAGCACAGTGCCGGAACTCCAGCGGCAGATGAAAGGGCGTTCGCGGCTCGGCGACTACCTATTCGATCAATTTGTGGAGTACGAAAAGACCTACACGAAGGGCAAGGGGCCGAACTACCCGTATTCGAAAGTGATCTGGGACATTTCGGTAATCGCCTGGATCATCGATCCGAAGTGGGTGCCTTCTGAGTTAGTGCCGAGCCCAATACTGACCGATGATTTCCGCTGGAAGCAGGAGGCAGGCAGGCACCAGATCCGTGTTGCCACGAACCTGCAGCGCGACGCGATTTTCTACGACCTGTTTGAGAAACTGGCGCGTACTGGGGGCTAGTCAGACCATTTGTACCTAAATTATGCATAGAATCACGCCGCCCGCCGCTGGTCGCGCGGACACACCACCGCTCTCCAGCGCTTGGTCAGCCGGCCGCGGCGGCATCTGAAAAGTAACTCGCCCTAAGTCTGTTTCGGTTTTTCTCTACTTCGTTCACCTCCCTTTGCACCGCTCTTGATCCCCAACCGCCATGCCTGCATGGGTTTGCCCATCACGCATAATGTTTTATGCACGCCGATCCCTTCGGCCCAGGCACGCACCCAGCGCCTCACTCCAGGGCAACGGGGATGACCGGCGCGAAGCCCTCGCCGGGCAGAACGACTCTACCCAAGCGGCTCATCAATCGATGGAACAACCCCTGCTCTTCGTAGTGATCGCCGTAGCTGATTCCCGTTTGTCCCGCGTGTCTCCAGATCTTGGCCGCCACGAACAGAAACCGCAACCGCGCCGTCGACAGCATCGTATGCTTGAGCGTCTCCACCGTTTCCTCCTCCGGACGTTGGAAAAGCAGGAGCCAGCAATTCAGGTTATAAGCCAGCATCGCCAATTGAAAATGATTGGCGTTCATGCCGAAGCGCCCCGAGGGATGCGCCGTCAATCCAACATCGTTGTTGGCCTCTTTGATCAGGTTCTCCGCGCCTGCCCGCCGATTGTAGAACCAGGCAACCCAGTCGATGGGCTGGGTTTCGATGTTGGTGACGAATACCCGGTACTTCACCTTGCCGCAAGCGAATAACTGATATTGCTCCGCCGGCTCTTGCTCCGTGCCTTCTTCGTCCTCTTCGTCTCCTTCCGGATCGTGATATCGCAGCGCCACAAACCGGAACTCCGATTTCCATCCATCCGGTTGGTAGCGGAACTCGCACTCCTCGTCGGCATCGGTCATCGGCGACGGCTTCCAATCGGCTTTCCGCAACTGCTCCAGCAGCCGCGCCGTTTTCCGCGCCACCACCACAAACTTGCAGTCCCACTTCACATACGCTTCCACCGCATCCCAGCAGTAGAAACCCGAATCGGCCCGCGCGAACCGCTTGACGCCCGTCTCGGGAATGCTCTGGAACGCTTCGGCCAGATGATCGGCGATCTGTTTGCCCGTCGGCTTGTTTCCGTTGCGCAACTGCCCGGCCAGATACTCGCGCGTCTCGGCCAGAAACGTCAGGATCGGTTGATAGCTCTTCTTGCCTTTCTTACCTGGGTTGTACGCCTTACGCGCCCCCATCTGCTTGCCGTAGAGGGTATGCACCGTCGTGTCGGTGTCCAAGGTGCAAGACTTCAGCCGCACGTTGGCCGCCGCCCACACCCGCTCCCGCAATTTCCGCTGTAGTTTGAGCACCTGCCGCTGCACATTGATATGCAGCGAAGCCAGAAACCGCCAAAACGTCGACTGCCCAGGAAGCGCCACCACCTGCAAGATCCCCGTCAACATTGGGTCCTTGGCCATGAAGCGAAGTTGGCTCAGCCGCGCAAATCCCACATACAGGCCAAGCACGATGGCCAGCACAAATTTCGACATCGGCATGGCACGCGTCAAGCGATTCACGGTAAGGCACTCTTCCACCAGCGATTGGAAACCGACTTTCTCCAGCATCGTGACGACCGGAAACAGTCCTCCGTACGGAGTTAGATTCTTCGCGTTGAAGTCATAGTGCGTGGAAGCATTGATTTTATTAGCCTCCGCGGGCTTCTCGCCGGCCCCTTGTTTTACGGGGGGGTTGGCGCTATTCTGTTTTCTGTTCTTCACCTTTTGGGTGACCTCCTTGAGGTTGAATTAGCGAAGCGGGAAACTTCGCTAATCTCTGTTTTACCTCATGTTTATGGGGTCACCCAAGGGTTCCTCTCGGCTCAGCCTGCGGATGCGGGCCAGATTCTGTGCATAGAACAGGTTGTACTGAGCCATTGTTGTGTGATAGCGTTGCTGATTATTCGGTTCAGCAAGAACCTACGGAGTGTCCATGTACAGACGATGCCTTGTTTTTGCCTACTTCGCGGTTCTCGCCCTGCCGCTTTTTGGTCAAGAGACGCGCGGAATGATTTTCGGCCGCGTCGTCGATCCGAGCGGCAGCCCCGTCGTAAACGCGGGGGTGACAGTACGCAATACGGGGACTAACATCGCCACACGGTTGCAGACGAATGCGACTGGCTATTATGAGGCGAACCTTTTGCTCACAGGCGCCTACGAAGTGACCGCGGAAGCGGCTGGCTTCAAGAAGTCCGTGCGAAGCGGCATCCCCTTGTCGATCGGCGCCAGACTGCAGGTTGACCTGCAATTGGAGATCGGCGCGGTGACTGATTCAGTCACAGTGAGCGGCGAGGTGCCGCTGCTTGAGACCAACGCGGTTTCCTCCGGCCGGGTCATCGATGTGCGGAACGTCGCCGAACTGCCGGTGGCGCGCAGCAATCCGATCAGTTTGGCAGCCTTCACTCCGGGCGTGCAGACGCGCGGCGACTATCGCACCAATGGGCACCACGCGGCCAACATTCTGGGCGCCGTGATCTACTTGCCGAACAATGTCGGCGGCAATGAGTTCCTAATCGACGGCGTGCCCAATACCGGGCGGAACCGGCGCGTCGCCACGATGCCGCACACCGATGCTCTACAGGAATTCAAGATTGAAACCTCGGGGTTTGAGGCTTCCATCGGCCACGGAACCGGGGTGTCCTTTTCGATGATGACCAAGGCG
This sequence comes from Candidatus Sulfopaludibacter sp. SbA3, assembly GCA_945900935.1. Lineage (GTDB taxonomy): Bacteria > Acidobacteriota > Terriglobia > Bryobacterales > Bryobacteraceae. The sequence goes on from CAMDKT010000005.1 coordinate 16,156, forward strand.
GGAACCAATCAATACCACGGCGCGGCCACGTGGCAGCACATGCAGCAGCGGTGGAACGCAGTACCCTTCTTCCTCAAGCAGACCTACTTTCGCAATATCGCGCAGGCCGCGGGGGCCGGAGACAATGCCCGAGCCGATGCCTTGCGCTCGCAACACCCGCTCCGCTCGGGCCGCAGCAATAACTACTCCGGCTCGATCGGCGGCCCGGTGAGCATTCCGAAGCTCATCGACGGCCGCAACAAGCTATTCTTCTTTTTCAACTTCAACGGGACCAATGAGCGGCTCACCGAATCGACGAACAACATTAACAACACGATTCCGACACTCGCCAATCGAAACGGCGATTTCTCCCAACTCCTGCAGGTAGACCCCACCCGATACCAGATCTATGACCCCTTGACCGTGCGGCCCGATCCGGCCCGCCCCAGCAATTTCATCCGTACGCCGTTTTCCGGTAACATGCTGCCGCGCGCTCGTATCATCAATCCGGCTTACGGCAAATACACCGGATTTCTCCCCACGCCGAACAACGACCCGGCGAACCTCACTCGTGAGCCATTACTCAACTACATCGCCACCGCGATGCCCTGGTGGTTCGACTACCACGCGCTGACGAACCGCATCGACTATCACCAATCCGAGAAACACCGCTTCTTTGTACGGTGGGGCTGGAACTCGTTCTTGGAGGACCGTTCCGATTGGACCTACGAATCGGCCCGCGGTCTCCAACGCTCGGACCTGCTTCGGGCCAACGTCTCGGGTACCGCCGACTGGATTTACACGATGAACAGCTCCACGTTCCTCGACGTGGCGTTCTCGGTGAATTAGTATAAAGACGGTAACAAGCATGCGTTCCCGAAGACGTTCAAGCCTTCCGACGTCAGTCTGCCTGCGTACCTGGATCAACAAGCGGGAGACCGCACTCACATCCCGGTCATGAACTTTGCCGGATACCAGGCGCTGGGGCGTAACTACACCACGTTTAACCGCGGGCGGACACTGGCCCTCAAGGCGGACCTGTCGCACGTGCGGCAAAAGCACAGTCTGACCGCCGGCTTCGGTACACGCCAGTTCTTCCATACCGGCGGCGGCAGCGGAAACACGGCCGGTTCGTTCTCCTTTACGAACGACTTCACGCGCCGCAACGACGACCTGCTGACGCCGACAGGAAATCTCGGACATAGCTGGGCCGCTTTCATGATGGGTTTGCCCACCACCATGGCCATCGATACGGCTGACGACTTCGCCACCACGAGTCCAGTTTATTCAGCCTACGTCCAGGACAACTTTCGCGTCACGCCCAAGCTGACGCTGACCCTGGGGTTGCGCATGGAATACGAGAGCGGCATGACGGAGCGTTACAACCGCATGCTCACCAACTTTGATTCCGGGGCGAAACTGCCGATCTCCGATGGCGCTAAGGCCGCGTACTCGCGTAGCCCGATTCCCGAACTGTCGGCGGCCAACTTCAACGTCGCCGGTGGCAGCCTGTACGCGGGGCAAGGCCCCGGCGGCCGTAAATACTGGCAGAGCGAGACGATGTGGATGCCTCGCATTGCCGCGGCGTATCAACTGTCCAAGCGAACGGTCGTGCGAGCCGGCTACGGCATGTTCTATGACACTCTGAATGCCTTGCGCGTGGGACCGAATCAGTTCGGCTTTAGCCGCACGACCTCCACTAATTTGACCAACGACTTTGGCGTCAACTGGCTGGTTGGTGATCCGGCGCGAGGCGTGTCACCGCTCACTAATCCGTTCCCGGTGCGCGGCGACGGCACCCGGTACGATACTCCAGTGCGGGACGCCCTGGGCCTGATGGCTTTTGCAGGCCGCGGCTACAACTACTACGATTACAACGTGAAGCGGGCTCGTCAGCAGCGTTGGCGCGTCGGCGTGCAACAGCAGTTCGGCGCCAAGACCGTGGTCGAAGCGGCCTATGCCGCCGGTTATTCGGACCGGGTCCCCGTTGCGCAGCCTTTGAACTTTCTGCCGGGACAGTATTGGTCCGGAGGACAGCAACGCGATAACGCGGCGGCGTCGAATCTCGATTCCAATGTGACCAATCCTTTCCGGCTGACGAATTTTCCAGAATTGCAAAGCAACGCTGGTTTGAATCAGAATTTGAGTGCGCTCGGATTCTTCACCGGCGGCATCATCCGCAAGAATCAGTTGCTGCGGCCGTTCCCGCATATGACAGGCTTGTCGAGCGCCGAAGCGAATCTCGGCGACGCTATCAATCACTCTCTCGAATTTAGCGTCACGCGGCGCTTCGCCAACTCTTTCACGATCAACTCCGGCTATACCTGGTTGTCGGCGGAGGAGTCTGACATCTTTCTCAACGAGTACGACCCGCTGCCGGCTTCGCGGAAGACGATCGAAGGCACGCCGCATCGCTTTTTCGTCTCGTCGCTGCTGGAAATGCCGTTTGGCCGCGGCCGCCGCTGGCTGAAGAGCGGTCCGCTGAGCTACGTTCTCGGCGGTGTTCAGTTTGGCGTTACCTACGAGTATCAGACCGGACGTCTGCTCGACTTTCCGAACCTTTTCTACTACGGGAACCTGGCGGATATTGGGACGGGGACACGGACCTTCGAGCGCTGGTTCAACACCGACAACTTCGAGCGCGTGGCGGCACGAACGCCGACGGCTTACCACCAGCGGGTCTTTCCCACCCGCGTGGACGGTGCGCGCGGCCAGAGCATGAACGAGTGGAATTTGAATGCGATGAAGACCATTCCCTTCAGCGAGTCAGTCCGGCTTGAACTGCGCCTCGACGCCATCAACGCCTTCAACCGTACGATCTTCACGCCGCCGGACACCAATCCGCTGTCGTCGAATTTCGGCCGGATTACGGGCATGACGGAAACGCCGAACCGCTACATTCAGATTCAGGCGCGTTTTCAGTTCTAAGTATGAAAGCGCCGGCGGAAGCGAAGCCCTTGCTGCTTGTTATCATCGCGCCGCTCCTGTTTCTGGGAGCGGCGATGGCGGCAGAGGCGGATCTGGCGCCAATCGGTCTGCAAAAGCAATTGCTGGTTGACGACTACGTCATCGCTGAGAAGCGAAACGCGATTCGAGTGTTGGGGAAACCGAGAAAAGCCGGGATCGTGATGGCCCCCAGCGTGCCGACCGATTTTGATCCTGTGAGGAAGTTTCCCGAAGGTCTTCCCAAGACGGGTGGCTACGACGAGTTCGGCCGGCGCACTTCGGTTGTTTGGAATGACCGAGACCGGAAATTCCAGATGATCTATCGGGCCGCCGGCGAGAGTTATACGGGCTACGCCGAGTCGGAAGATGGGATTCGGTGGGCGAAGCCCCCTGTTTCTCCCGAGGGCGGTAATAACCTGATCACACACCGCGGTGCAAATCATGGCACGTTCTACGAAGCCTCGTTCATGATCGACCCCACAGTGCCGTGGGGGCATCCGGAAAAATACAAGGCCGCTTTTAATCCTGGAAATGCCCAGTGCGCCATTGGGCACTCCGCGGACGGTGTCCATTGGAGAAGTTACAACGACGGAAAGTCTGTGACCGGCAGAGCCGCGGACACGTTTAATCAGATCCTTTGGGATCCGATCGCAAAGCGATACATGTTAGTCACGCGAACGGACCTCGGCGCCAACGGGGGCCGGCAAGAATCTCGCGCAACGCGGGTCATGGCTCACGAGAAGGGAAACGATCTGCTGGCCTCTCCGGATGCTTGGAGGACGCTGGCAACCGTCAACGTCGATCATCCGGAGAATCGGAAATCGCCGCTTGGCGTGCCCTTGCTTCAGATGGAGTCCATGAACGTCTGGGTCTATGAAAACGTGTACTTCGGCTTGATGCACGTCTTGACTGCCGGGGAACTGACTGGAGCCGGAGGAAAGGTCAGCGTCAAGGACCCGGATAAGCGGGCCGAGGCGGACGTGATCGATTACTACATCGGAACGAGCCGGGACGGAGTGAATTATGACAAGAGCTGGGTCTACGCTGGTACGCCGTTTGTTGAACGCGGTCCGGACGGCAGTTTTGATAAGGGACTGCTCCAGCCGACGCCGGAGATAATCACTCGTGGCGACGAGCACTTCATTTTCTACACGGGTCAGTACAACCAGCACCATAGCCCCGCTGCGGCCAAGAGGCTGACCGGAAGGATCGGCTTGGCAAAACTGCCCTTGGATCGGTTCATTGGCCAGCGCGCAGGCGATACGATTGGCGCGGTCACCACCAAGGCGTTCAAACTGGAAGGCGATCGTTTGGAAGTCAACATCGACGCGAAGAATGGCTGGCTGCAGGTCGAAGTGCTCGATGAGTCGGGCAACGTCATCCAGGGGTACTCAGCAAGACACAATGGCACAGACGAGCTGCGCCTGGCGCCGGCGTGGAAAGCAGGCAGTTTGTCAAAGCTGCAAGGCACAACGGTCAAGCTCAGGTTCATACTGCAGAATGCGACGCTTTATGCCTTTGGTTTCTCTTGGAAGCCACCGCTCTCGCATGCCATCCAGCAGTAAATCCTAAACGAGGTACGGGCCAAGATGTCGAAGATCCAACGCCGAGTGTTCATGATGGGAGCCGCGACTGCTGCCGTGGGTGGCCAAGCCGCCGCCCAACCGGGCAAAAAGTATCTGCTCATAGACCCGCGCGTGATACTCCGCTCCACGGGGGCGCGCAAAGCTCTCGGCCAGGTTGTCAAGGAGGGCCGCAACCCGCTCTTCGCCGAAGACAAACCTTGGGAGGCGCGCTTTGACAACCTCTACGCCAATGTTCTGCGCGACGAACGGAGCGGCGAGTACCGGTGCTGGTACAGCCCGTTTTTGATCGACGAAGCGGTGACCTCTACGCCGCGCGCGGAGCGCTTGAAAACGCCCTACAAGCCGCGAAAACGGGAGATGGGCGTCTGCTACGCCGTCTCCAAGGACGGGCTGCGGTGGGAAAAACCGGAGCTGGGGCTGGTGGAATTCGATGGATCCCGGCGCAACAACATCGTGTCGCGTGGCCCGCACGGCGCCGGCTTGTGGCGGGACGATTTGGAGAAAGACCCGCGCCGGCGCTACAAGATGTTTTTCAGAGGCAAGACGATGGCCGGTCTTTTCTCCGCCGACGGTCTGCGCTGGGAAGAGCCGACGGCGTTTTCCGCAATCGATGCGCCGGGCGACACGCACAACAACTGGTTCTGGTCGCCGGAACGGAATGCCTATGTGGGCATCACGCGGCTGTCGGACCGCCAAAGCCGGCAGCGGCTGGTGGGACGGACGGAGAGCCGCGATTTTGTCACCTGGACGAAGGCCGAGGAGGTTCTGCGGGCGCTGCCGTCCGACGGGAAGCGGCAGGCCTACGCCATGCCGGTTTTTTCTCACTCGGGACTCTACTTCGGGCTGCTAATGATGTTCGATTCTGATACCGATCGCGTGCACTGCGAACTCGCGCTTAGCACGGACACGGTGACCTGGGAGCGGGTCTGCCCCGGAGTCCCGCTGATCGGCAACGGCGTGGAGGGAGCCTACGATTGGGGCTGCGTGTATGCGGCGGCCCGTCCAGTCGTCCTCGATAACGGCGAAATCCGCCTTTACTACGGTGCTAGCAACGGGAAGCATACGAGTTGGCGCGACGGTTTCTTTTGCCTGGCCCGGCTGCGCCCGGATGGTTTCGCGGGTCTGGAGGCGGAGTCTGCGAAGACCGTGGCTCGCGTAGTAACCGCGCCGGTCACAGTTTCCGGAAAGCGCCTCACCGTGACGGCGGACGCCGCCAATGGCTCGATCCGCGCCGGCATCGTAGGCGACGTGGAGAAACTCGGCATCGATCGGTGTGTAGCCGTGAAGGGCGACGTCACCGGCCGGCGGGTTGAGTGGAAGGGTGCGACTCTGCAGGCTTTGGGCGGGCGGCAGGTGCAAATCGAGTTCGAACTGTCCGGCGCGGCCCGTTTGTACAGCTTTGGATTTGAGGGATGAATTTTCCCGCAAGGAATCAATAAAGAAGATCGGCGGGCGGGTGTTATGATGCCCGAAGTTAAACGAAAACAGGATTGATAAGAGAACAGTCATGCGCAATGCCATCCAAATTCGAGTCGTGGTCGGTGTAGTCTTCTGCGCCGCCATTGCAGTATCCAGTCAGGTTTCAAAGCCGGAAGCGTTAATGGAGATGACTGCCAATCGGTTCATCGACTCGCTCACACCGGCCCAGCGGGCGGGCACCGTATTCGAGATGAACAGTCCGGAGCGCAAGAAGTGGCACTATTTCCCGGAGGCCGGTTTCAAGCAAGAGTATGGGCACGATCGCCGGGGCATCATGTTTAAGGAGATGGATCCCAAACAGCGGCACCTTGCCTATGCGCTGATGGCCTCCGGCCTGAGCCAGGTGGGTTTCATCAAAGCGACGACCGTCATGAGCGTCGAAGAGATCGTCCGCGTGATTGAAGCCGACACAACGGGCCATCGCGACGCGGAGCGTTATCACTTCACCATCTTCGGCAAACCGGCTCCGGCCGGAGACTGGGCCTGGCGTGTGGAAGGCCACCATGTGGCGCTGAATTTCACAATCCGCGACAGCAAGGTGATCTCCTCCAGCCCCACGTTCTTTGGCGCGAATCCGCACGAAGTGCCCGTCGGTGAGCACAAAGGAATGCGGGTGCTCGACCGGGAGGAGGATCTGGCGCGCGCGCTGGTGAACTCGCTCAATCCGGCGCAGCGCAAAAAAGCCATCTTCGATCAGGCGGCGCCGGAAGACATCGTGACGCTGGCTACCTTGCGGGCCAAAATCGACGGTTCGCCGGAGGGGATTGCCGCGTCACAACTGACGGCCCCGCAGCGGGAAATGCTGATGGAAGTGATCGCCGAATACGCCAACAATCTGGCTCCTGCACTCGCGGACAAACGCCTGAAGCAGGCGCGCCAGACGCCATCCGACAAGCTGTTCTTTGGCTGGGCCGGCAAAACCGAGAGGCCTGTGCTGCGGCCGATTGTGATCGGCAAGCCGACGGTGGGCAATCGTGATGAGCAGGGCCGATACTACCGTATACAGTCGCCGGAATTCCTGATCGAATACGACAACACGCAGGCTTACTCCAATCACAGCCACTCGGTCTGGCGTGACTGGAAGGGAGACTTCGGACTCGATGTGCTGGCCATGCATCACAAGCTGTTCGACCATCGCGCGACGTTGGCGAGGCGGTGATGCAACGGCGCGGATTTCTGCAAGGGGCCGCCGGCTCGGCCTTCGCACAGAGCGCCGCGCCGCCGATTCGGGCGGCGCTAATGATCGAGCCCGCAGGCGATCACTTGGGCTATTACTACCGCACGGGCCTGTGTGCCGGCGTGAGCGAGTTCGCGGTCGCCGACGAGACCGGCGAAAGTTTCGGCGCCGCGCGCAAGGCGCTCGGGGAACGATCGATCGGCACATATCGCGATCCCGTCCAGATGATGACGGAGTTTCGCCCGCAGTTGGTCGTGGTGTCGATGGAGCCGGCGCGCATGCCGGCGGCAATCGAAGTGGCTTTGCAACACGGGGCGCACGTCGTAGTCGAGAAACCAGCCTGTACGAAGCTCGAACAGTTCGAGAAACTGGCCAACCTGGCAAGAAGCAACGAAAAGCAGCTAATGCTGGCGATGCCGACGCGCCTCCACCCCGCCGTCATTCGGGCGCGGGAGTTGATCCAGGCCGGTTGGATCGGCCGCCCGTACGGCGTGGACATGCTTTGGATCGCCGATCAGACGCGGCTCAAAAATCCGGTCTATCAGCGCACGTGGAAGGCATCAAAGAGCAAGGGCGGCGGCGGTAAGTTGATCTTTCACGGTATCCATTATCTGGACGTGATCCACTATCTGACCGGCGACCGGATTTCGAATGTCTGTGGGTTCTGCCGCAACGTCGGCGGGCAGCCGATTGAAGTCGAAGACGCCGCGGTCGTCTCGATGGTGTTTGCCGGCGGGATGGTGGGCACGCTGAACACCGGGTATTACCTCGATCGAGGCTACGCCCATTTGGTGGCGCTCTGGGGCGCGGACGGTTGGTTCCGTTTCACACCCTGGGAGCCGGAGATTCTTACGTGGTACTCCACGGCGAACGCCGCGCCGCGGGGTGTCCAGCGGCAGGTGGGAGGACCTGTGGCGACGTATGATCTGATGCTGCAGGCGGCAGTGGACTTCGCCGCCGGACGGCGCGAACCCTTCATGACGACAGCAGATTCGCTTGCCGCTCTGCGTACTGTGTTCGCGGCGTACCGGGCCGCTGAAACCGGGCAGTCGCAGAGAGTGGGTTAGCTGGGCTGTTGTGGCCCTGTGGTTTCCGAAAATCCCGGGCTTCGTGCCAACCTGCAATCACAGAGGTTTTTGGCGCGCGAGTTACCCCGCGAGCTCCGCCAGCGGGCGATCGCTAGTCGCAAATTTGTCGATCAGGAGCCCCATCCGCTGCGCCAGCGACAAGTGTAGATTCGCCAAGTTGGTCGACTGCTGGTAAGTAACCAGCCGGCCCGTCTTGATCGTTCCGCCGCCGCGGCCGGCCACCATCATCGGCAAGTTCAGCGGCGAGTGGTCATTGCCATCACCCAGGCTCCCGCCATAGACAATCATGCTGTTGTCGAGCAGCGTGCCCCGGTTCGGCTCGCGAATCTGCTTCAGCCGGTTGAGGAAGAAAGCCATCTGCTTGTGATGCCAAGTCTGCACGCGAGCGAACATCGCCCGCTTCTGCTCCACGGAATCCCACGAAGTCGTGCCGTCGTCGTCGCTCTTGCCGTCGGCGTTGCCGTAATGCGACAGCGCGTGCCAGGTGCCCCGCACGTCGTCGATGAAGTTGAAGTAACGGTTCGATTGCCCATGGTCGAGCATAAACGTGCAGACGCGCATCGCATTTGTCTGGAAGGCCAACACCACCAGATCCATCATGATCCGCATGTAGTTCTCGTGGCCCGAAGGAATGCCCGGCGCCGGCGCCACCAGCGTATCGGTCAACGCCCGGTCGCGGCCCATCTCCTGCGTCTGTCTCTCTGGAAACTCAATGCGTTTCTACAGCGCGCGGATCGAGTCGAAGTACTGATCCAGCCGGCTCTGGTCCGCCTGGCTGACAGTGCGCCGTAGCGACTCGGCGTCCGCCAGCGCCAGGTCCATCGCCGAACGATCCGTCGCACCTTCCCGGCGCGGAAAGATACGGTCGAACACCACGCGAGGCTCGATCTCGCGCGACAGCGGCTGATCACCCGTCCCGCCCCACGACAGCGTATTCCGCGGCAGCGAGTTGGAAACGAAGCCCTCCCCTTTTAGCGATAGCTCCAGCGAAGGCAGCGGCGTCTCCCGACCCGTATGTTTGGCCACTAACTGATCCACCGAAATGCCGCCCGCATGGATCTTCACGCTGTCATAGTCGTAGCCGGTCCGCCAAGTTGGCGGAGCCTTGACATGCCCGTGACCCACCGGCTTCCACAGATTGGTGGGAATCAGCAGGTCTTCTTTCAATGGCCCCAGCGGCTTCATCCACTCGTTCAGTTCGAGAATTCGCCCATCCGGCGCCACCTTCCGAATTTGCGAGATCCACAATCCGCGAGGAGCTCTTCGACTGGACCGATCCGGCTCTAGGCCAGCGCCTCTTTCATGACGTGCCCATGCACATCGGTCAGGCGCATGTCGCGGCCATTGAACCGATAGGTCAGTTTCTCGTGATCGATCCCAACCGCCCGCAGAATGGTGGCATGCAGGTCGTAAACCGACTTCGGGTTCTCAACGGCCCGGTATCCGTAGTCATCTGTCGCGCCGATGATGGTCCCACCCTTCACGCCGCCGCCAGCCAGCCACACACTGAAGCCGCTGGCGTTGTGATCACGGCCGTCCATTCGCTCGGAAATCGGCAGGCGTCCAAATTCTCCATGCCAGACAATCAGCGTGGAATCGAACAGACCACGGCTCTTTAGATCCTTGATCAGGCCTGCAATGGGGAGGTCGATCTCGCCGCAGTGCATGGTGTGATTTTTCTTGAGATCCCAGTGCGCGTCCCAGGAGGGATCGAAATTGCCGCCGCCGGAAAAGATCTGGACGTATCGCACACCGCGTTCCACCAGACGGCGAGCCATCAGGGCCTGACGGCCAAAATACTCCGTCGGCTGTTCATCCACCCCGTAGAGTTTCCGGGTGGCAGCGGACTCTTTGCTGATGTCGATCGCGTCGGTCGCCGACGTCTGCATCCGGAAGGCGAGTTCGTACGAGTAGATCCGGGCGGAAAGTTCGCCGTCGCCCGGGTTCTGATCGAGATGCTTCTGGTTCAGCTTTTCGACGAGGTTGAGCCATTTCCGTTGCTCTTGCAGCCCCTGCCCCGCCGGCGGTTTCAGATCGATAATCGGATCGCCGGTGGGACGGAATGGCGTCCCTTGGTAGGAAGCCGGCATATAGCCGTTGCTCCAATTCGGCGCGCCGTTGATCGGACCGCCGCGGTAATCGGTAAAGACAATGAACCCGGGCAGATTCTCGTTTTCGGTACCAAGTCCATAGGTGACCCAACTGCCGACGCTGGGATGGCCGGCCAGGATCGATCCGGTATTCATCTGGAACAGCGCCGGTCCATGCGCCGGGCTCAGCGCGTGCATGGACCGGATCAGCGCCAGGTCGTCAGCATGCCCGGCCACGTGCGGGAACAGTTCGGATATCTCCATGCCACACTGGCCGTGTCTCTTGAACTGGAACGGCGACGGCATCAGACCGCCAGGGTTGCCCATGATCGTTACAACAGGGCCGACATCGGTCATGGCCTCGCCTTGGCGCTTCAGCAATAAGGGCTTCGGATCAAAGGTGTCCACCTGACTCACGCCGCCGTAGCAGAAGATCGAGATGACGGCTTTCGCCTTGGCGGGCAGGTGCGGCGCTTTCGGCGCCAAGGGGGACTGGGTGGCCGCAAATCCTTGTTTGGTCAACAGGTCCGCCAGGGCCAGGCGGCCGATACCGCCGCCCAAGCTACCCAATAACTCACGTCGCGAATGGAATCGTTCTTTCATGGTCGGTATACAAACTCGTTCAGACTGAATAGTGCTTGGCAGAACCCGGCCAGTCCATCGGCGGAGTCCTTCAGGTAGGTCATCGCCGCCACGCGTTCCGATTCCGCCGGCAAACGCCCGAGCGCAACTCGATATGCGCTCTCGATCTGTTCTCGCGGGTCGTCGCCGGCCTCGCGGCGTAACCGTTCCGCGAAGCGCTGGGCGTGAAGAATAACGAAGGAGTCATTCATCAGAAACAGCGCCTGGGGGGCGACCGTAGAGCGGTTGCGGCGATCGCAGGAATTCACGAGATTCGGTTGGTCATAGGCTTCAAACAGGGGATACCGAATGCTGCGCTTGGAGTACACATATAGGCTGCGACGCCAAGTGGAGGCATCCTGTTCCGGCTTACCCGGCCATGTGCGTTTCGTGCTCGACTGGAACAGCTCCGGATTAATGTAGGGATACACGCAAGGCCCGCCGAGCGTTCGATCGATCGAGCCCGCAACGGCGAGGATGCTGTCACGGATGGCCTCGGCTTCGAGCCGCACGCGCGGCATGCGCCAAACGAGTTTGTTTTCCGGATCTTCGGTCACGCCGGCGGATTGGTCATCGCTCGACATCTGGTATGCCTGCGAAGTCATCATCAGCCGGTGCATGCTCTTGATGCTCCACCGGTTTGCGATAAATTCGGTGGCGAGCCAGTCGAGCAGTTCCGGATGTGTCGGACGGTCGCCGAGTTTTCCGAAGTTGCTCGGCGTGCGCACGATGCCTTCGCCGAAATGATGCTGCCAGAGGCGGTTCACCATCACCCGGGCGGTCAACGGATTTTCCGGCGAGGTCACCCATTCGGCGAATCCCCGACGCCGCCAACTCGATTTCGCATCCGCGGGCGGCTGGGCAAACTCGTACTCGTTTTCACGAGTCACCGACAACACGCCAGGGGTCATGGCCGGCCCTCTGGCGTCCAAGCCGCCGCGATGCAAGAAGTAGACGGGTTCCGGCTCGCGCCCCACCTCGCCGATCGCCATCGCGGTGGCGTAGGGTTTGGGCATTTTGCTGTCCAGTTCCGCGATTTCCGCCTTCAGTTCCGCGTGCCTGGCTTTCTCCGCGGGCGACATGCGTCCGACAACCTGCGCCTCGCTGATGCGATTGGCCAGCGTATCCGACCGCAGCGTCTTTTCGATCTGAAGCACGTTGAGCTTCTGCCCTTCGGTTCGGTCGCGCTCGGGTGTGCGCCAAGCGGTCTGCAGGTACTCGGGCAGGGTTCCGATGTAGGCGTCAACCAAGTGGTCCCGGTGCGGTTTTTCCATCGCCGTCTTGGCTTCGTTAAGGGGCTTTTGCAGCGCCTGAATCCGTTTGATTTCCGCCTCGTGCGCCACGACGACGTCGGCATTGACCAAGGGAAACTTCACATCCTTGATTGAAAAAAACACCGCTTGCATGCGGTAGTAATCTTTCTGCGGAATCGGGTCGAACTTGTGATCGTGGCAGCGCGCGCAGCCGACAGTTACGCCGAGAAACGCTAGAGAAGTGGTACTGATGACATCGTCGATCGAATCCTGGCGCGCGCGTGCACCTCCGCCGTTCTCGACGCCAAGCTGGAGAAAACCGGTGGCAATCATCGCGTCGGAGGAAACGGGCGCATATTCATCGCCCGCCAGTTGCTCCTTGAGGAACTGGTCGTAGGGCTTGTCGCCGTTGAACGCTCGCACGAGGTAGTCACGATAGCGCCAAGCCTCGGGACGGTCTACGTCGAACTCGAAGCCGCCCGAGTCCGCATAGCGAACCAAGTCCAGCCAATGGCGGGCCCAACGCTCACCGTAGTGGGGCGAGGCCAGCAGCTTGTCCACGAGGTTTTCCCACGCCTTCGGCGAGTTGTCAGCGACAAACGCGTCGATTTCTTCAGGTGATGGCGGAAGCCCGAGCAGATCCAGGTACGCCCTGCGGATCAATGCGCGGCGAGTGGCCGGGCGTGAGGGCGCCAGTTTGCGATCCGCCATGGCCTTCCGCAGAAACGCGTCAACCGGATTGCCGGCCCACGCCGAATCGGCAACCGGAGGAGGAGTGGAGCGCACAGGTTTTCGAAACGCCCAATACTCTCGCTCCTGTCTGGTAATGGGGCGCTCGGCGATTCTCTGCTCGCTAGCGGCCGGTTCCGTTTGGGTCGCGACGCCTTTCAGCTCGCCGCCTCCCTCAATCCAGTGCCGTAGAATCTCGATGTCTTCGTCCGGCAGCTTCTTGCCTGGAGGCATGGATGGCCAATGCCGCTTACTTTGTGTAGCAGAGCGGTATTTTGCTGAAGTTCAAATTATCTGCTGGACATTTTCGCCGCCGCTGGGTATAGTTTGTTGGATGGGTCCACCAGAACAATTAGTGTAAGCCTTGAGAAGATCGGTCTCGACG
>CAMDKT010000006.1 GCA_945900935.1 Candidatus Sulfopaludibacter sp. SbA3
CCGAGTATGCACCTGGGAATCCAACCGGTGCCGGAGGCTTTGTCGGTTATGGTCTGCGCATTGTTCAGAACAACATTTACTACCGCGTGGCGGAAACCATAACCTACATTCGCGGCAGGCATAGCCTTAAGTTCGGCGGCGACGTCAACCGGCTGATGGTCGGCTACGACCAGGGTTCGAATCAGAACGGAATTCTCAATTTCGCCAATAATTTCACGGGCGATTCGTTTGGCGATTTTCTGCTCGGCCATCCGTTGAGCGCCCAGGGCGGGTTGGGCAGCATTGGTGACTTCGGCGGCGTTGCCAAATACGCCATCGGCACCCGTTATCAAGCCTTCTTGCAGGACGATTGGAAACTCACCGACCGTTTGACGCTCAACCTGGGCCTCCGCTACGAGGTCTTTCAGAACTGGCGCGGACGGCTGGCCAATTTCGATCTGGGGCTCAACCGCCAGTTACTCGCCGGTCAGAATTTTTACTATGAGCCCGGCACGGGCTTGGTGGGCACGTCATCGCCGGCACTGCCGGAGCGGCCCATCGTTACCGACAAGAACAACTTCATGCCCCGCGTCGGGCTGGCGTACCGCCTGGGCCAGAGGACGGTTATCCGCTCCGGCATCGGTGTCTTCAGCCTGCTGAACACGGGCGGCGCAACGTTGAATGGCATTATGAGCACCGTGCCCTTTTTCGTGCAGGCGAATCTGATTTCCAGCTCCACCACGCCAACGCTTGTTGCCTCCAACCTTTTCCCCACCGCGGCCCAAGCCGCCGGAACCGTGGGTTCGCACAACGATCTGAACCGCCGCGATGGCTACATGTACTCGTACAACTTCAACATCCAGCACCAGTTGAGCCCCACGTTGTTATTGGAGACCGGCTACATGGGCAACACCGGGCATAAACAGGTGGGCGCCGTGTACGCCAATCAGCCGCGGCGGCCCGCCAACGCCGCCGCGCCGGAGCCGTTCGCGGCGCGCGTGCCGTACCCCAGGGCGCTGCCGACGTTCACCGAGACCACGAATTATCAGTGGTCCAACTACAATGCCTGGTTCATTAAAATGGAGCAGCGGCTCTGGCACGGCCTCAGCGTCAACAGCCACTACACGTGGGCAAAATTGATCGACGCCGCGGGGCCTGGGCAGGACATGTACAACCGGCGAGCCGAGCGTGGCTTGGCCGATACCGACATCCGCCACAATTTCATCGCCGGCTACGTATACGATCTTCCCGTGGGCAAGGGCCGCGCGATGGACCTGAATAACGGCGTCGCCAACGCCGTGCTGGGTGGCTGGCAGCTCAATGGAATCGCCAACATGCGGACGGGCGCTAATTACACGATCGGCACCGTAGGCGACATCGCCAACGTTGCCACCGGCGGCCAACGCGCCAACACTACCGGCGCCGCGCCATCGAAGCTGGACCCGCGCACCAGCGGATTATTGGGGCTGGATCGTTCCGCCTATGTGCTCCCCGCTCGCGGCAGCTTCGGCAACCTCTCCCGCAATACCCAGCCCGGATTCGGTATCAACAACTGGGACATGTCCGCGGCCAAGAACTTCGGGGTCCCCTTTCTGGGAGAGGCTGGCCGCCTGCAGTTGCGTTTCGAGTGGTTCAACGTCTTCAACCACACGCAGTTCGTGAACCCCAACGCAACATTCAATACGCCAACGTTTGGACTCGTGACGTCCGCATTCGATCCGCGCATTCTGCAGATCGCCGGGAGGCTGCATTGGTAACACGGCGGCATTTTGGCGGTTTGCTGGCCGCTGGCTTCGGCGGAGCGCTGTCTGGCTACGCGGGGATTGTCCGCATCACGAACGTCGAATCCTATTCCGTTGCCGTGCCTGTTCGGGGAGCCACTCCGCAAAAAATGCAGCGCTACGCAGTGACTCAGGTATCGACCGACGCGGGCACTAGCGGAACATCGTTTATTGGCTGCCCGCGCGACGTCCTGGAGGGTTGGGTGAAGCCGACGCTCGTTGGGCAGGATCTGTTCGCGGTGGACCGGCACCTGAAACGCCTGCAGATGCAGCGCGGCGAATCTGGCGTTCAATCCTGGTCCGGCGTCGAACATGCCATGTGGGACGCCATTGGCAAACTTGCCAACCGGCCCGTCGCTCATATTCTGGGCGGGGCGCGGGATCGGCTCCGGGTGTACCGCACGTGCGTATTCGAGGGGAAGCAGGATCAGTCCGACGTGCCCTACGAGACCCAGGCGGCATTCGCGCGGCGTTTGCAGAAGGCCGGATATACGGCCATGAAAGTCCGCGCCTGGCGACCGCGTCCGATGGATGACGTGGACATGGTTGGTGTCGTGCGTCGCGCGGTGGGCAATGATTTCGAAATCATGCTCGACCGCACAGCGGTCCGTCCTGGTTGGGTATGGGACTACCCCACCGCGTTGCGCGTCGCCCGCGGCCTGGAAAAGCACCGTGCCCTGTGGCTCGAAGAGCCATTCGACGGCGATGATCTGGACGGTCCGGCCCGGCTCGCCAGGGAGGTGGACATCCTCATCACCGGCGGCGAACTTGGAAAGAGCCTGATGCAGTTTCGAAATTTCCTCGTCAACAAAACTTACGACGTCGTGCAGCCGGATACACGCATCTGCGGCGGAATCTGGATCGCAAAGAAAATATCGACGCTGGCCGAGTCGTTCGGTATACCCTGCATTCAGCACGGGGCCGGCGGCCTCGCGCTGGCTGGCTATATTCAGGCAGGCTGCGCCATGACCAATTGCGAATGGCAGGAGATGATCGGCGGCCCCAACTTGCCGGAAGAAGAATGGGCTCCCGCCGTGCAGTTGCTCCGCACACCGCACGTCTTCCAGATGGAGAAGGGTCATGTGCTGCTGCCCGATCTGCCGGGCTTGGGCCTTGCCGTCAACGAGGACGCGCTGAAGGAGTACCGCATCCGTGCTTAGCCGCCGCCATCTATTCGTCTTGCCCGCCGCGCTCGCCGCCGCCAGCCGCGTCAAGATCACGAAAGTCGATCTCTACGGCATCACCATTCCCGTCACGAAAGAGGAGGCCGAGGCCGGATTGAACCACCGCTTCACGGTGGCGGAGATTTCGACGGACGCGGGTGTTACGGGATACTCCTTCGCTGGACCGGCGCCCGCGCAATTGCCCGAGATTCAGAAGGTCTTGCTTGGCCGTGACCTGTTCGCGATCGAGAGCCATCTGAGGAACGGCCTGCGCAAATGGGGCGGCGTCGAACATGCGCTCTGGGATGCGATGGGCAAGATCGCCGGACAACCGGCTTACAAGCTGTTGGGCGGCGCTGGAACGCGCGTGCGTGCGTACCTCACGTGCGTTTGGAAGGGCCCGCTGGACCAGAATCATGTTGCATACCGCGAACAGGCGGAGATGGCCCTCCGTATCCAAAAGGCTGGTTTTAAGGGCATGAAGATCCGGGCATGGCGGCCGAATCCGCTGGACGACGCGGCAGCCTGCGGAGAGATCCGCGCGGCCGTTGGTCCGGACTTCGAAATCATGTTTGACCGGACGGCGCATCTGCCGCAATCGGTTGGGCAGAAAGTTTGGGATTACGACACCGGGTTGCGAGTGGCGCGCGCGCTCGAAAAGCACCGTGCGCTCTGGCTGGAGGAGCCATTTGCCAGGGATGATTATGCCTCTCCGGCGAAACTCGCGGCAGCCGTCGATATCCTCATCACGGGGGGCGAAGGTTACGTTGGCCTCGACGCGTTTCGTGAGTGCCTGCTGGCGAGAACATATGACATCCTCCAACCCGAAGGCCGCGGGTGCGGCGGCATCTTCACCTGCCGGCAGGTGGCCACTCTCGCCGAGGCTGCCCACGTTCCCTGCATATTGCATGGCACCATGTCTCTAATGTTGGCCGGATGGCTGCAGGCGTCGTTCGCCATCGGAGCCGAATGGCAAGAGGTAGCGTTGATTACTCCGCCGTTACTACCGGAACAGCAATGGGCGCCCGGCCTGAAAGTCCTCAAAACGTCCACGATGTACCAGATTGAGGATGGCTATCTACTGGCATCGCCGCTGCCTGGCTTGGGTCTCGATGTGGACGCGGACGCGCTGCGCGCCTATCGCGACCGGGCGTAATCGCAAACAGCGCTCTGCTGTAGAATGCAGGATCGACACAAGGCGCAATGCGCTTCTTGATTTTTGCCGATGTTGACAAGAGGCACTTGTCACTGTAGAGTAAGCGGATGATCAAGAGTCTAAAACATCGCGGTTTAAAAAGGCTCTATGAGAAAGGGGACCGCAGTGGCATCCGTGCCGATCAGGTGGAAACAGTGGATCGAATTCTAACTCTCCCGGATGCCGCCTCAACGCCCTAGGCCCTTGATCTTCCCCGGTATCACATCCATCCGCTGAAAGGCGATATGAAGGGATATTGGGCTGTCACTGTCCGCGCCAACTGGCGGATTATTTTTAAGTTTGAAGACGGCAATGCCGTCGATGTTGAATGAATCGATTATCACTGAAGAAGGAGTAGCCCGATGCCTATGAAGAACCCTGTCCACCCAGGCCGCATCGTCCGGCATGATTGCCTTGAGCCGCTCGGTCTTACCGTGACTGAGGCCGCGAAAGTTCTCGGCGTGACGCGCCAGGCGCTCAACAATGTCGTCAACGAAAAATCCGGCATCTCTCCGGAAATGGCCATTCGGCTTTCCAAGGCTTTCGGCAGCACGCCCGACACCTGGGTGCGGATGCAGGCCGCTTTCGATCTGGCAGTTGCGCTGAAGGGCGAGAAAAATATTCGCGTTGAACGGTACGAACCGCATCCGTTGGTGTGAGGCCATACGAACGAATAGCGAATGTCGATTTTCACCAAGATATTTGGCGTTTTCTCGGCCCGACCGGAGAATTTAAAGGTTGAGCACGTTGTTCCTGAATCCACTCGTATCCGTGTAATCATGTTCTGCCAGGAATTCTTTTCCAATCGGAATGCAGGCATGTATGGTTCTTCTGGAGACCATACATCTGAATGTTTGGAAGAAATTCATCGATCCTTTAGATACCGGCAAGGGACTCCTTAATCTATTGGGGAGCGGTGGGTTTTCGCAGGGTCGGGTACGTGATGCCGAGTTGCTCCAAATAGGTCGGGAACTTCGCGGGGTCGTAGTAGAACTTGCGCATTTGCTCGCGATATTTGGCCATTCTCTCGGCGTTGAGTTCAATAGCGGGCTGATCGGTATCGGCGATGAGCGGTTGATACTTCAGGTCCTTGGTTTGGACTTCGCGGAAGTATTTCCAGGCGTCGGCGACGAGTTCGGGATTGAGAAGAAAATCGAGCGCGGTAGTGGCCTGCACTTTCGCTCCTACGGTGGAACCTTTGTGGGCCAACGGCGTGGCCATGGCGATGGCGTTGGCCCAATGGTGGCCGGGAAGGTTCGGGATGTTGGCGGGGAAGCGCATGTAGACCATGGGGACGACCCAGGAGATGTCGCCGATGTCATCGGTGCCGCCGCCTTTCCACGGCTGCGGGGCTTCGAGGGGTTTCACCTTTTCATGGAGCGGCTCGACTTTGGGCGCGCGGACTTCGCGCTGGAGCTCGCGGGCGAGTGTCTGGTCAGCTTCGGTCCACACGGGCATGCCGACCATTTCAATATTTTTCTGCTGCACTTCAGCGACAACTTTGTTGAGGTGATAAGGCCAGGCGGAGCCGACGACACGCTGGACGACGGTGGTGCTGGAGGCCATGGCGGCGGCTTTGGCCATAGTGGAGCCGTACTCCTGCATCTCCTTGATGCGAGGGAAATCTTGTTCGCGAAAGAAGTACCAGACGGTGGCTTCTTCGGGGACGACGTTGGGCTGATCGCCGCCGTTGGTGATGACGTAGTGGGACCGCTGTTCGGGGCGAAGATGTTCGCGCTTCATGTTCCACATCGTGTTCATGAGTTCGACACCGTCGAGGGCGCTGCGGCCTTTCCATGGCGCGCCGGCGGCGTGGGCGGCTTCGCCTTTGAAAGTGAACTGAATGGACACGAGGCCGGAGTTGTTGGCGGGCTGGCCGTAGGAGGTGGCGAGTTCATTGCCGACATGGCAGCCGAGCATGATGTCGACGTCTTTCAGCAGGCCGGCGCGGACGAAGAAGGCTTTCGTGCCAAGAAGTTCTTCGGCGATGCCGGGGAAGAGTTTCAACGTGCCTTTGATGCCGTGCCTAGTCATCAGATCCTTCACGGCGAGCGCGGCAACGACGTTGACGGCGTTGCCGGAGTTATGGCCTTCGCCGTGGCCGGGGGCGCCGTCGATGAGTGGATCATGGTAGGCGACGCCGGGCTTTTGATTGGCGCGGGGAATGCCGTCGAGATCGGTGATGAAGCCGATGACGGGTTTACCGCCATTGGACCAAGTGGCGACCCACGCGGTGGGGATGCCGGCCACGCCGCGCTCGATTTGGAAGCCGTTTTTCTCAAGGATGGCGGTGAGGTATTTGGAAGTCTCGACTTCCTGAAAGCCGAGTTCGCCGAAGCTGAAGACGGAGTCGACGATTTCCTGGACCATCTTGGAACGCCCGTCGATGTTGACGATGGCGTCTTTTTTGAGTTGATCGAGGTTAGGGGTTTGCGCGAACAAGACACTGGCGGTGAGAAGCGCGAAGAGGAGACGCATTTGAATCTAGGATACTACTCAGGACTTTTTGAAGCCGTCAATTGCTGCCGTTAGACTTAGCCTCCAGTTTTGCCAAACGCTTACCTGCCTCAGCGATCTCCGTGTCGATCGCAATAATCTGTTTGCCAAAGCCGTCGAGCGATGTGTCCACCTTTGAGGCCCAATCGATCATTCCGCTGGTCCATCGGCCTCCTGCCCGAATTGTTGTGTCTAGCCGGTCTAATTCACCCTCAGGTGGCCGCCGGGTTTACCGGCCTCAGAAGAGAAACTTCAACGCAAGCTGAATCTGGCGCGGAATGTTCGACTGGCTGCTGACCACTCCGAAATTGGATGTTCCGAAGCTCATGCCAGCCACGCCGAACTTCACGCGATTGGCGGCGTTGAAGAACTCGCCGCGGAACTGGAGGGTGTAACGCCCACACCGGACGATTTGGATGCTATCGGGGAACCGCCATCTGGCCAAGGCTTTGGATATTACGGTGGTGCCGCTGTTCGCGTTTTTCATTATGAAGAACCCGAGCGATTCGGTGAGTGAACTGCTGGCAAGCGCGGAGTGGCATGGCCGCGTGGTGGAGGCGATCGCCAATCGGGACAATGCACGGGCCTGTATGGAATCGGCGTTGCAGTTCTTTAACGAGCAGGAACGTTGGATGTTGTTCGAAGGCGTGTCGAAGCCGGAGTAAGCCTTCTCCGAATCCGCGCATTCTGTTATAGTTCTCTTAATCTCGCTGGCGCGGCATATTTCCACGTCTGTCCGTGATCTCTCATATGCTGCTCCGCGTGCGGAATAACGATTCAACTCAATTCAGAAGAGGGGGTCCATTATGATGACTCGGTTTACAGTTCTGATCGCATTAGCGATCACTGGCATTTACGCGCAAAGCACCAGCGGGACGCTGGTGGGAACGGTCCGTGATTCCACCGGGGCGGTGGTGTCGGGCGCGAAGGTGCGCATCTCCAACACAGGCACGGGTGCTGTGCTTCAAACACAATCGAACGAAAACGGCGATTATGTGGCGCCGAATTCGCCGCCGGCGGTTTATCAGATTCGCGTGGAACATCCGGGGTTTCGCGCGGTGGACGTGAAGCAGGTCACATTGTTGACGGGCCTGACGGTGCGGAATGACGTGCGCCTGGAGCCGGGTGAGTTGCAGCAGACGATTCAGGTGGAGGCGGCGGTGCCAGTGGTGAGTTCAGAGAGTTCGTCGCTGACGAATAATGTGGACAGCCGTACGGTGGTGACGCTGCCATTGAATGGGCGGACGCTGGACCGGTTGATTCTGATTACGTCGGGAAATACCTCGGACAGCGTTTCGAATCCCAAGCTGGGCGGATCGCTGCACTGGGGCGGCAACTTCTTCACGATCGACGGCGCGGCGTTCAACGACTTGGGGAATGGCGGCGCCGCCTATTCCTTTCAGACGGCGTTATCGACGACGCCATCGGTGGACACGATTCAGGAGTTCAAGATTGAAACGAATAACGCGAAAGCGGAGAACGAGGGATCGGCGGCGATTTCAATCATCACGAAGAGCGGGACCAACCAGTTGCACTTTACGTTGTTTGAGTTCAACCGGAATCGCTTTGCGGCGGCGAAGGAGTTTTTTGCGAGCGGGCTGCCGAAGCCTTCGTTTAACCGGAATGAGTTCGGTGCCACGGCGGGCGGACCGGTGGTCAAGAATAAGACCTTTTTCTTCAGTTCGTATGAGGGTTTGCGGCAAAGGACGGCGCGGATCAACGTGCTGAATGTCGGGACCGCCGCGATGCGGGCCGGCGATTTCTCCGGGTTGGGCGCGATTCGCGATCCGCTTACCGGAAACCCGTTCCCGAATAATGCGATCCCAACGAACCGGCTGAGCCCGCAGGCGCAAACGCTGGTGGGGAATGTTCCGCTGCCGAACCAGCCGGGTACACTTGGCGCGAGCGGGCCGGCGAATAATTATGCGACAACCGTGGGCAACGTGATTGACGTGAACCGGTTCAGCGCAAAAGGCGATCACAATTTCAATTCGCGGAACACCGTGAGCCTTGTGATGAACTACTCAAAGGGCTCGCCGTACTTTGTGGCTTTGGCCGCGCCGGCGAACTATGGCAATTTTGGGGACGGCGGGTATACGACGAAGAGCGCCTCACTGGGCTACAACCGGACGATTAGCCCCACGATTCTGAACGAGGCGCGGTATTCGTACTTTAATCATGCGAGCCTCCGCATCGGCCAAAACACCAGGTTCGACCCGACGACGATATTCCCAACCCTGTATAGGCCGCTGCCGATTGGCGGGTTGCCCAATGTTTCCATTGCCGGTTTCCAGGGGATTGGCGATTCGGGCGGGAGTCCGCGAGCGCCGCAGATTACCCAGGAGTTTACCGATAACCTGTCGATTGTCCGCGGCGGGCACACGATGAAGATGGGCGCCGATATTGCGTTTGGGCGCATTTCCACGAACCCTGGCGCGGGCGGCACGGCGTTCGGCTCATTCACGTTTCAGCCGCGGTTTACGGGCAACGCCTACGGAGACTTCGTGCTGGGTCTGCCGACGAATACCGCGCGCGCGACGCCGAACATCAACAATCTGCTCTACAACTCGCGCTACGGGTTGTACATTCAGGACGATTGGAAAGTGAATTCCAAGCTGACGCTGAACTTGGGGTTGCGCTACACGCTGCAGACGCAGACGCAAGAACGTGACGGATCTTTCGCCAATTTCGATCTCGGGAAGGGCGTCTATGTGGTCCGTACCGAGGGCGGGCAACTGCCGCGGCTGGCGATTCCGCGATTGCTGGCGGCCTATCCGTACGTGGAGTCGGAAAAGAACGGCTGGGGCAGCAACGTGATCACGGCCGACCACAATAACTTTGGTCCGCGGTTTGGTTTCGCTTACCGGCCGTTCAACGACAACAAGACGGTGGTGCGCGGCGGCTTCGGAGTTTTCTACAACATCATTCCGGTGTATATCGGCATCCGGCAGATCTCGTTGACGAACTCGCCGTTCCTGTTGACGGAGACGTTTGAGGCGGGAGCCACGCCGACGCTATCGCTGGCAAATCCGTTCCCTGGCGCGGGCGCGCTGTCGGCCAATCCGAGCATTACCGCGGTGAACCGGGAGATCCGGAACACGTCTTCGACGCAGTTCAACTTCACGGTGGAACGGGAGATTGCGGCCAACATGGGCTTGCGCGTTTCTTATGTTGGCAACAAGGGTTCGCGCGTGCCGTGGTACAACTACAACCGCAACCTGCCGATCAGGCAGGCACTGGGCACGGTGCAATCGAACCGGCCGTTTCAGCCGTGGGCGGATATTCTCGCGCTCGATACGAACGGCAATTCGATTACGCACCAACTGCAGACGGAAGTAGTCCGGCGGTTCTCGAAAGGCCTGTTCCTGCAGGCCAACTACACGTGGAACAAGACGCTGGACAACGTGCCGATTGTGGGCGGACCGCAGGATCCGTACAACGCGGCGGCCGACAGAGGGAATGGCGATTCCATCCGGCCGCATGTTTTCTACATTTCCGGAACGTATGAACTGCCGTTCTTCCGCACCAATAAAATGCTGGGCGGCTGGCAGGTGGCGGGCATCGGACAGTTCCGTGCGGGGACGCCGTTCGGCGTTGGCTACAACCCGACGCTAGCCGGCTGGCTGGGCGGGCGCGCGGATGTGGTGAATTCCGATCTTTATCCGGCCAATAAGAATATCGAGGGCTGGTTTAATCCCGCTTCGTTTGCCGTGCCGGCGCCGTTCACGTTTGGCAATTCAGCGCGCAATATGCTGTTTGGGCCCGGGCAGAAGATCATCGACGTCAGCGTGTTGAAAGATTTTCGGTTTGGCGAGAACCATTTCGTTCAGTTCCGGGCCGAAGCTTTCAACATGCCGAATACGCCGAACTTCGGCAATCCGGCCACCAATCTTTCTGTTCCGGCGGCGGTGGGTAGGATTCGCGGAACGACGGTGGCGGCGCGGGCGATACAGTTTGGGTTGAAGCTCGTGTTCTGATGAAGACTCTTTTGGCAGTGTTGGCGGTGTTTGGCTTGGCTGCGGCCGGGAATGACGCCGTGTTTTTCGAGACACGGATCCGGCCGCTGCTGGCGAAGCATTGTTATTCCTGTCATGGGCAGACGGAGATGGCCGGGCTGCGGCTTGACTCCCGCGAAGGCTTGTTGCGCGGGGGCAAGTCGGGCCCGGCGGTTGTTCCGGGGAAGGCGGATTCCAGTCTTTTGTTGGAGGCTGTGGAGCATCGCCATTCACGATTGCGGATGCCGCCGGGCCGGAAGTTGGGCGAGCGGGAATTGGCGGATCTGCGGGCGTGGGTGGCGGCCGGCGCGATGTGGCCAGAGGAGCGCGCAGGGGATGGGAAGGCGCTGTGGTCACTGCGGCCGGTAAGGAAGCCGGCGGGCGCGAGCATTGACGAATTTGTTTTGGCGAAGTTACGGACGGAGGGTTTGGAGCAGGGGCGAATGGCGGATAAACGGACGCTGATTCGCCGGGCGACGTTTGACTTGACGGGGTTGCCGCCGGCGCCTTCGGAAGTTGGAGCCTTCCTGGCGGATGATTCCGATGGCGCATTTGGCGTTGTTGTCGACCGGCTGTTGGCATCGCCCCGGTATGGGGAGCGGTGGGCGCGGCACTGGCTGGACGTGGCGCGTTATTCCGATGGCGCGCAGGGGGCTCGGGACGATGATCCGTATCCGAATGCATTCCGCTATCGCGACTGGGTGGTGCGGGCGTTGAATGACGATCTGCCTTACAACGAGTTTGTGCGCGCGCAGATCGCGGCGGATTTATTGCCGGGAAAGAAGCACTTGGCGGCGCTGGGATTCCAGACGATTGGCGAGAGCGATAACGACCGCGTGGACGTGACCACGCGCGCGTTTCTTGCCTTCACGGTAGGCTGCGCGCAGTGCCACGATCACAAGTTCGATCCGATTCCGGCGAAGGATTATTACTCGTTGTTGGGAGTGTTCAAGAGCAGCAAGGTGGACGAGCATCCGTTGGTGGATTTGAGCGTTGTTCGTGCGTATAAGGACGCGAAGAAGGCGTTGGCCGCGAAGCAGGAAGAGTTGAACCTGTTCCTGGATGGGCAGACGAAACTGGTAGTGGATGTGCTCGCTTCGCGGACGGTGGACTATTTGATGGCGGCTTGGACGGGCCAGGGCGGGGAGGAATTGGACACGGAGACGCTGGGGCGATGGAAGAAGTATTTGGCGAGTGCGCGGAAAGATCATTTGTTTTTCAAGCCTTGGTTTGGGCAGGAAGGGCAAGCGGCGGCGGCGGCGATGCAGACGGCGGTGCGCGCGATGATTGCGGAGAAGAAAGCGCTGGACGATCGCAATTACGTAAAGCTGGGCGGGATTGAGGGGCTGAAGAATACGGACAAAGTGGTGGGCACGCTGGTGGACGCGCTGCCGATTGAGCGGTTCTATTTTTGGCGGGACATGGCGTCGCGGCCTTACAAAGTGGAGGATCTGAACTTTGCCGGGGGCGTCTATTACTACGGGCCAAAGGATGTGGCGCGGTTCCTGGATCCACGGTGGAAGGCTTATTTGGAAGGGCTGCGGGCGGAAGTAAAGGCGTTGGAAAAGGCGGTTCCGCCTGCCTATCCGTTCCTGCATGTATTGGCGGAGGGCGATAAGCCGGCGAACGTGAAGATTGCCATTCGGGGGAATGTGGAGAACCTGGGTGAGGAAGCCCCGCGGCGATTTTTGAGCGCGTTGTGTGAAGGCGAGCCGGAGCCTTTCAAGCAGGGGAGCGGGCGGCTGGAATTGGCGAACGCGATTGCTTCGGCGACGAATCCGTTGACGGCGCGTGTGATGGTGAACCGGCTGTGGGCGGGGCATTTTGGCGATGGACTGGTGCGGACGACGAGTAACTTCGGAGAGTTGGGGGAGCGGCCGGCGCATCCGGAGTTGTTGGATTATTTGGCGGCGCGGTTCGTCGAATCCGGGTGGAGCTTAAAGGCGATGCATCGGGAGATGATGCTATCGAAGACGTATCGGTTGTCGTCGGACGCAACCACGGACAAGGATAACCGGTTGCTGTGGCGGGCGAACGTGCGGGAACGATTGGACGCCGAGGCGCTGCGGGATTCGATATTGGCGGTGGCGGGGACGTTGGATTTAACGGTGGGCGGGGCGGCGAAGCCCTTGAGTGATTCGTTCGCGCGGCGGGCGTTATATGCGACGGTGAGCCGGTCGAAGCCGGACCGGACGATGGCGCTGTTTGACTTTCCGGATCCGAATGCCTCGTCTGAACAGCGGGTTGTGACCGTGGGGCCGATGCAGCGATTGTTCTTCATGAACAGCCCGTTTGTGGCGGAGCAGGCGAAAGCGTTGGGCGCGCGTCTGTCCGCCCTGGGAATTGAAGATGCTTATGAGCTGCTGTACGGGCGGCCGGCGACGATGGAAGAGATTCGGCTGGGTCGGGAGTTCCTGGGCGGCGATGCGGCGAAGTGGCCCCGGTACGCGCAGGTGCTGTTGAGCGCGGCGGAGTTTAGCGTGGTGAAATGAGGCTGTGATGCAGAGACGCGATTTTATGCTCGGGGCTGGGTTTGGCGCTGTTGGCTTGGCGGGTACTGTGGCCGGGGCGGCGACGCACCACGCGGCGAAGGCGAAGCACGTCATCTTCCTGTTCCTGAACGGCGGGCTGTCGCAGGTGGATACGTTCGACCCGAAGCCGGAGTTGACACGGATGCACAATCAGCCGCTGCCGGGGCCAAAGGTGAAGACGGATTCGGCGACGGGGAACCTGATGGCGTCGCCGTATGCCTTCAAGAAATGCGGGCAGAGCGGTGTGGAGGTGAGCGAGATTTTTCCGCGTGTGGGCGGGTTGATCGATGACTTCTGCGTGGTGCGATCCTGTTATGCCGACAACGGGAATCATGGGCCGTCGCTGATGCTGATGAACACGGGGCATCAGTTGGCTGGAAGGCCGTCGATGGGTTCGTGGATCACGTACGGGTTGGGCACGGAGAATCGCAATTTGCCGGGATTTATGGCGCTTTGTCCGGGGTATCCGGTGATGGGGCCGCGGTTGTGGAGTTCCGGATTTTTGCCCAATATCCATCAGGGGACGTACATTCCCAATGGCGAACGGCTGCCGGAGAAGCTGGTTCAAAATGTCCGGAATGCGTCGTTGAGCGTGCGCGAGCAGGAGGAGCAGTTAGGGCTGCTGGACCGGCTGAACAAGTTGTATTTGGGTGAGGGCGCGGCGCAGCCGAAAGTGGCGGCCGGCGTGCAGGCGATGGAAGTGGCGTTCCGGATGCAGGCGGAAGCGCCGGAGGCGTTTGATCTGGAGCGGGAAGATGGGAAGACACGCGAGCGGTATGGGGATTCGGAGTTTGGACGGGGTTGTTTGCTGGCGCGGCGATTGGTGGAGCGCGGCGTGCGGATGGTGCAGGTTTATTTTGGGAATTCGCAGCCATGGGACAGCCATGAAGACATCCGCTCGCACAAGGGGTTGGCGGCGCAGGCGGACCCGGCAATTGCTTCACTAGTCGAGGATTTAAAGGAGCGCGGGTTGTTCAACGAGACGGTGCTGATTGTGGGGAGTGAGTTCGGCCGAACCCCGATGGTGCAAAGCGCGGGGCAGTTGCGCGTGAACCAGGGGCGCGATCATAACGTGCTGGGTTATTCGACGCTGCTCGCCGGCGGCGGAATCAAGGGCGGGATGGCGTATGGGGCGACCGATGATTTTGGGCTGCGGGCGGTGGAGAAGCGCGTGCATCCGCATGATTTACAGGCGACGGTTTTGCACTTATTGGGGCTGGATCATACGCGTTTGACCTATCGCTATTCGGGGCGGGATTTCCGCTTGACGGATGTGGGGGGACGCGTGTTGACGGACTTGGTGGCCTGATATTTGCTGGCGGCTTCGCTCCATTGGCGGGGAAGCGTGTTGAGGACGATGCTGACTTCGGTGGTGAGTTTGAAGTTGCCGTTAGATGGACAGATGCCAACGGGCGCGGCTGGAGCGACGCGGCGAATGATCAATGTATATTTGGAGCTGAAATGAGTCCCCCAAACGGCGCCGCTGTGCGCTTCACCAACATTACGAAAAGCTTTCCCGGCTACGTGGCCGTGCAAGGAATTAACCTCGACGTGCAAGCGGGGCGGTTCCTCTCTGTGGTCGGTCCTAGCGGCTGCGGGAAGTCGACGCTGCTCAACATGGCGGCGGGGCTGATGACGCCCACCGAAGGCACTGTCGAGATCTTCGGCGAGCCGCTGCAGGGCATCAACCGCAAGGCTGGGTACATGTTTCAGCAAGACGCGTTGCTGCCGTGGAAAACGGTGATCGACAATATACTGCTGGGGCTGGTGTTTCAAGGCGTGGAGCCGAAGCTGGCGGAAGAGCGGGCGCGGACGTGGATTCACCGCGTGGGCCTGGATGGGTTCGCGGACCGCTATCCGCACCAGTTGAGCGGGGGAATGCGCAAGCGGGTGGCGATGGCGCAGACGTGGATTGTGGATCCGGCGATTGTCTTCATGGATGAGCCGTTCGGAGCGTTGGACGTGCATACGCGGCTGCGGATGGAGAGCGAGATTCTGAGTCTTTGGGCGGAAACGAACAAGACGGTGATGTTCGTGACGCATGATTTGGAGGAGGCGATTGCTCTTTCCGATGAAGTGGTGGTGCTGTCGGCGGGACCGGCGAGCCGGATGGTGGGGCGTTATGAAGTGGGGCTGGAGCGGCCGCGAAATCTGATCGATATCAAGACCAATCCGCGGTTTGTGGAAATTTACGGATCGATTTGGCGCGATCTGCGCGAGGAGGTTTTGAAGAGTTATGAGCGAAACGAAAAAGCGTAGCCGGGTGCCGATGGCGGTGTGGCAGGTGCTGCTGGGGGCGACGTTTCTGGTGACGTGGCAGATGGGGGTGAGCGCGGGGGTGATGGACAAGTTCTTCTTCAGCCGGCCGACGGACATCGCGGCGCGGGTGGCGCAGATGTTTATTACGGGAACGATTTGGGTGCATTTGGCGACGACGCTGCTGGAGGCGGCGCTGTCGTTTCTGATCGGCGTGGGCGCGGGCGTCATTGTCGGCTTTGTGCTGGCTCGCAACGCTTTCCTGGCGGCGCTGCTGGACCCCTATATTCGGATCACGAACGCGATGCCGCGGGTGGTGCTTGCGCCGATTTTTCTTTTGTGGTTTGGATTGGGGATCTGGTCGAAGGTGGCATTAGGCGTGACGGTGGTTTTCTTCATCGTGTTCTTCAACACGTTCAAGGGCGTGCGGGAAGTGGACCGCGTGGTGGTGAACAACGCGCGGATGCTGGGGGCGAGTGAGCGGCAGTTGATCCGGCATGTGTTGATTCCGAGCGCGCTGACGTGGATTTTTTCGAGCCTGCATATCAGCATTGGCTTCGCGATTATCGCCGTGGTGGTGGGCGAGTATCTGGGCGCGTCGCGGGGAGTGGGTTACATGATTTCGCAGGCCGAAGGCGTGTTCGACACAACGGGCGTTTTTGCGGGCATGGTGATACTGGCCGGCGTGGTGCTGCTGGTGGGCGTTGGGGTGGATCGAATGGAGCGTTATCTGCTGCGGTGGAAGCCGGAGCATACAGACGAAGTGAAGGGGCAGGTGTCGTGAGGTATTTGATCGTTTTGTGCCTCTTGCTGGCCGGGTGCGGGGGACAGGCGGGGTTGCCGCGGGTGCGGCTGGCGCATCCGGGATCGGGCTTGCAGACAGGGAGCCTGCCGATTCAGATGGCGCAATCGCTGGGCTTTTATCGGGACGAGGGGCTGGATGTGGAGATTGAAAATATGGCCTCGGCGGTGAAGGCAATGCAGGCGCTGATCGGCGGGAGCGTGGACGCGGCGGGGATCGTGTATTTGCAGACGATGCAGTTGGCGGCTGAGGGGCACCGGGTGCGATCGATCTTCGTGATGACGCGGCGGGAGACGAAGGTGCTGGTGGTGTCGCCGGCGGCGGTGAAGCGTGTGCTGGACATGACGCTGGACAATGTTCGCAACGCGAAGATCGATCTTGGGGCGACTTGGACGAATGCCTTTTTGCCGGAGGGGAAATGAGAATCGCTGTCCTGGCATATTGCCTCTTTGCAGCCGGTTGCGGGGGCAAGTCCGGAGGGATTCCGGTACGGATCGCCAATCCGGGCGCGGGGATGCAGACATCGACGATACCGGTCACGCTGGCGCAATCGCTGGGCTACTACCAGGAGGAGGGTCTCGAAGTTGAATTGGAGAATCTCGCGTCGGTCGCCAAAAACATGCAGGCGCTGATCGGAGGGAGCGTCGATGCGGCGGCGGTCATTTATGTCCAGAATATTCAGGTTGCCGCCGAAGGCCAGCGGGTGCGATCTTTCTTCGTGATGAGCCAGCGGGATAACAAGGTGCTGGCGGTCGCGCCCAAGGCGATGCGGCGAATCAGGCGAGTGGAGGATTTGAAGGGAGCGGTGATTGGGGTGTCTTCGGCCGGGTCATCGACTCACCTTTGGCTGAACCACGTATTGGCCGGGCATGGTGTCGGCACAACGGACTTCAGCGCCGTCGGGATTGGGGTGGCGGCGCCCGCGATCGCCGCGTTTGAAAGTGGACGAGTGGATGCGGTTGGCATGGGGGGCGGCGATCATTTCTACTTGTTGCGCCGCCATCCGGATGCGCGAATACTTGCCGAAACCACGACTCCTGGAGGAATGCGCGAGTCCTATGGCGGCGATACCTTTGCCGGGGGAACACTTTCGGCTAAGCAGGAATGGCTTGACCGTAATCCGGATACGGCGCGGCGGCTGGCAAGGGCCGTTTTGCGGGCGCGGAATTGGATCGTCACACATTCCGCCGAGGAGATCCGCGAGCGATTGCCGGAAGGGTTCCGGTCTCCGGACGCGGCCGTGGATCTCGATATTATTCGCTCCACTCTGGGGGATTTTTATACGGCGGACGGCAGAATGCCGAAGGGCGCGCCGGAGACGATCAGACGCTATCTGGACGCGACTGTCGAGAACGTCCGGAATGCCAGGATCGATCTGGCGGCGACGTGGACGAACGAGTTCTTACCGGAGGGAAAATGAGAATCTTTGTCCTGGCTTGCTGCCTTCTTATCGCCGGTTGCGGCTCGTCCAAGGTTCGCATCGCCAACACGGGCGCGGGTCTGCAGACGTGGTGCATGCCGATGACGCTGGCGGAAACGCTGGGCTTTTACAAGGAGGAGGGGATCGATGTCGAATTGCAAAATCTGCCCTCATCGGTAAAGGCGCTGCAGGCGCTGGTTGGGGGCAGCGTGGATGTGGTGGGCCTGACGTATCCGCAGGCGATCCAGATGGCGGCGAACGGCCAGCGGGTGCGGTCATTCTTCATCATGAACCGGCGAGACACCAAAGTGCTGTTGGTCTCGCCATCGGCGAATGGGCGAATTCGGCGAGTGGAGGACTTGAAGGGCGAGTTGATCGGCGTGTCGGCACCGGGGACGATCGCGGACCTGTGGATGCGTTACTATCTGGCCAATCACGGCGTTCTGGATACGGAGTATCGAACGGTCGCCATCGGTATCGGGGCACCGGCTTTTGCCGCGATAGAGAGCGGCCGGGTGGCGGCGGCGGCCGTTGCCGGCGGGGATCATTTCCATCTACTACGACGCTATCCCGATCTCCGAATTCTGGTTGACGCCACCACTCCGGAAGCGATGCGGGAGAGCTATGGCGGCGACACGTTCGCCGGTGGAGCGGTGGCGGCGAAGCAGGAATGGCTGGACCGCAATCCTGATGCGGCGCGGCGGCTGGCGCGGGCGTTGCGGCGGGCGCAACAATGGATTGTTACGCACACGCCGGAGGAGATTCGGGAGAAACTGCCAGAGAATTTTCGTTCGCGGGACGCGGGCGTGGACATCGAGATTCTGCGCTGGAGCCAAGGCTTTTATACCGACGGCGGAGCGATGCCCAAAGGCGCGCCGGAGGCGATGAGAAAAATGCTGGACGCGACGGTGGAGAATGTACGGAATGCCAAGATCGATTTGGCGGCGACGTGGACAGACGAATATTTGCCGGAGGGGAAATGAGAGTAGTTTTGTTTTGTCTGCTACTGGCCGGGTGCGGCGGCAAGCCCGGCGGGCCGGCGGTGCGCATTGCGATGGCGGGCACGGGCTTGCAGACGCAGTTAGTGCCGATGCTGGTGGCGCAGGCGCTGGGCTACTACCGGGAAGAGGGCGTTACCGTTACTTTCGAGAATCTTGCGACGATCGAAAAGGCGATGCAGGCGATGATCGGGGGCAGCGTGGATGTCGCGTCCAACTCGTATTCGCAGATTCTGCTGGTGTCGGCGGAGGGGCAGCGGGTGCGGGCGTTTTTTGTTGGTCTGCGGCGCAATAGTTTCGTACTTGTGGTGGCCCCGGCGGCGGCGGGGCGGATTCGGCGGGCGGAGGATTTGAAGGGCGCGGTGATCGGCACGGTGGGCGCTACCGGTCTGCCGTTTCTGCATCATTACCTGGGGGCGCATGGTTTGCGTCCAGGGGAATTCAGCACGGTGACGATCGGCGTGGGAATGCCGGCGATTGCCGCGGTGGAGAGCGGGCGGCTGGACGCGGCGAACGTTGCCGGGGGCGATCATATACGGCTGCTGCGCCGCCATCCTTCGCTGCGCATCCTGGTGGATTCGAGTACGCCGGAGGGGATGCGCGAGACGTTTGGTTCGGAGGCGTATTCGGCTGGCGTGCTGTCGGCGAAACAGAGTTGGCTGGACGCGAATCCCGATACCGCGCGAAGGGTGGCGCGGGCGACGCGGCGGGGACTCCAGTGGATGGCGGCGCACAGTTTTGAGGAGATTCGCGAAAAGTTGCCGGAGGCGTTTCGCTCGGAGGACGCGGCGCTGGATCTGGATGTCCTGCGCTGGGCTCGCGACGGGTACACGAAGGTTGGCAGGATGCCGGCGGGGTCTCCGGAGGCGTGGAAACGGCTGCTGGGGACGGTGTCGGAGCGAGTGCGCGACGCGAAGATTGATCTGGCGGCGACGTGGACGGATGAGTATCTTTCGGAGTCGAAATGAGAGTCATTTTCCTTTGCCTGTTTCTGGCCGGTTGCGGGGCGAAATCGAACCTCGTCAAAGTACGAATAGCCAACGCGGGACCAGGGCTTCAGATGTTTTGCCTGCCTCTCCCGCTGGCCCAGGAACTGGGCTTCTACAAGGAGGAAGGGCTCCAGGTTGATCTGCAGGCGCTTCCGTCGGTCGGGAAGTCGCTACAGGCGTTGATAGGGGGCAGCGTGGACGTCGCGGGCGTTTCCTACGCGCAGACCCTCCAAGTGGCGGTGGATGGGCAGAGGCTACGGTCCTTTTTCATCATGACCCGCCGCGGCAGCAATACAATTCTTGTCGCCCCGGCGGCGACTGAGCGCATCCGGCGGGCGGAGGACATGAAGGGCGCGTTGCTGGGCGTGACGTCTCATGGATCTTCGTCCCATCTGTTTGCGAACTACTATTTGGCGGCCCACGGTGTGCAACCAGGCGACGTTCGCACCGTGGGGATCGGCATGGGAGCGTCGGCGATGGTAGCTATTGAAAGTGGCCGGCTCGACGCGGCGGTGGTTACCGGCGGGGAGCAATTCCGGCTTTTGCGGCGTCATCCCAAGTTACGGATTCTGATCGACAGCAGCACGACGGAGGGGATGCGGGAGGTGTACGGCGGCGATGTGTACGCCTCGGGCGCGGTAACGGCGAGGCCGGAGTGGCTGGAGAAGAACCCGGACACGGCCCGGCGGCTGGCGCGGGCGCTGGAACGAACGCACAAATGGCTGGCGGCGCACACGCCGGAGGAGATCCGGGAACGGTTGCCGGAAGGGTTCCGATCCGACGATGCCTCGATGGACATTGAAATCATTCGCTGGGGTATTGGCGGCTTGACCGCCGATGGCAGAATGCCCGCGGGAGCGCCGGAAGCGATGAGGCGATACGTCGCGGCCACGATCGAAAACGTGCGGAACGCAAAGATTGATCTGGCGGCGACGTGGACGAACGAGTATCTTTCGGAAGAACGGTGAACAGGCCTACCCGCGCCCCACCAGCGGCATCTTCGTCGCCATCAGCGTCATGAACTGCACATTCACCTCCAGCGGCAGCGCGGCGATGGTGACCACCATATCGGCCACATGCCGCACGTCCATTCGCGGCTCCACTTTCATTGACCCGTCGGCCTGCATCACGCCTTTATCGATGCGGTCCGTCATTTCCGTCGCCGCATTGCCGATATCGATCTGGCTGCACGCAATATCGTACTTCCGCCCATCCAGCGAGAAGCACTTCGTGATCCCCGTCATCGCGTGTTTCGTCGCCGTGTACGGCACGTGATTCGGGCGCGGCGCGAAGGCCGCGATCGATCCGTTGTTGATGATCCGCCCGCCGCGCGGGTCTTGGCTTTTCATCATCCGGAACGCCGCCTGCGCGCACAGAAACGCGCCCGTCAGGTTCACGTCCACCAGCGCCTTCCACGTTTCGTAGGGCATGTCCTCAATCGGTATGCCCGGCGCGTTCAAACCCGCGTTGTTGAACAAGACATCCAGGCGTCCAAACTCCTCGCCGATACGCGCGAATAAAGCGTTCACCGAATCGGGCCGGCTCACGTCGGTGCTCACGGCGATCATCCGGTTCGTAGCCGGTTTCGCCTTCGCCACAGTTTTCGCCAACTCGGGTTCCCGCCGCCCGGCGATCACCACATGATAGCCGGCCTCATGCAGCGCCAACGAAGCCGCGCGTCCAATGCCGCTTCCCCCGCCTGTAACCAATGCTGTTCGTGTCATTACTAAGAAATATAACGCAAGGCTTCACTGAGGATGCCTGTTTATGCTTGCCATTCCTTTAGTGCTCGTGGCTGTGCGGATCGATCAACTCTATCCCGGCGGTTTTCGGACATTCGCCTGGAAAGCATTCACGACATTTCTCCGAGGGCTCCATTTGTGATCGAGGTATAACATGCATAAAGAACCCATTTATGGTACTTTATGTATGTGAAGCCGTCAGTTGCTCTCTCGGACTTCGTGGACTCGCTCCAAGAGCGGGGACAGTACACATTCTCGCGCGACGACGCGCTTTCTGCCATGGGTGTGTCGCCTGTCGCGCTCAAGCGCGCGGCGGAGCGGTTGAAGGCGAAACGAAGACTCGCCACTCCCCGCCGGGGCTTCTATACAATTGTTCCGCTCGAATACCGGCAATCTGGAGCGCCGCCAGCCGCTTCATTCATTGACCAGCTTATGCGGTTTCACGACACTCCCTACTACGTCGGTCTTCTCTCGGCTGCTGAGTTGCACGGGGCCGCGCATCAAAAGCCACAGGAGTTCCAGGTATTCGCCGCGGAACAGCTTCGCCCTTTGAACGTTGGCCGGAACCGAATTCGATTTTTCCTGAAGAAGGGCCTTGAACACACTCCGGTCGATCTGGTGAAAACTCCCAGTGGCCGCATTCGGGTCTCAACCCCGGAAGCGACTGCGCTCGACCTCGTCCGGTACTATGATCGCGTCGGCCACTTGAATCACGTCGCTACCGTACTGTCTGAACTGGCGGAAAAAATCGATCCGCGGAAACTGGTTCAGGCTGCGGAGGCTGACGGCGAGTTGGCCGCGGCTCAGCGTCTTGGATACCTGCTTGAACTGGCCGGAGCTGCGAAGACGGCAACCAAGTTGGCGAAGTGGCTGGACGGGCATTCTCCCAGGCCGGTCCTACTTCGCCCCGACATCGCCGGCAAAGAGATTACCCGCGATGCCCGTTGGCGCGTGATCGTCAACGACAAGGTGGAGCCCGACGACGTATGATTCAACGGGAGTTCATCGTTGCATGGAGACAGCACGCACCTTGGCCGACGGACGCACAGGTGGAGCAAGACCCGGGTCCTGTCTCGCGCCCTCGTCGAGATCTTTCGCGATCCACTGTTGAGCCGTGAACTTGCATTTCGCGGCGGCACGGCGCTTCACAAATTGTTCCTGCCGACGCCCGCCCGATATTCGGAGGACATCGATCTTGTGCAAATCTCGCCGGGGCCGATTGGTCCAGTGATGACGGCGTTGCGTAAACTACTCGATCCCTGGTTGGGCGCGCCACGGCGGAGTCAGTCGGAAGGGCGAATGACCTTCATTTATCGTTTCGAGTCCGAGTTGCCCCCGGTGGCGCCCCTGCGCCTCAAGATCGAGATCAACACTCGAGAGCACTTTACGGTTCTCGGGCACGTGTCGCCCACGCACTCGGTGGACAACGGTTGGTTTCGCGGAGCCGCTGCAATTCGCTCTTACCGGCTGGAAGAGCTGCTCGGCACAAAACTCCGCGCCTTGTTCCAACGCAAGAAGGGCCGCGATCTCTTCGATCTGGGAGTTGCTTTGCAGGATGAATCTTTGGATGCCGCCGGGGTGGTCGCGTGTTTTCAGGAATACATGGCGCACGGCGGGGGAACTGTGTCACGAGCGCAGTTCGAAGAAAATCTCCTCGCGAAACTCGCTGCGCCGGAATTCACCGCGGACTTGCCTGTGATCCTCTCGGCGGATGCCTTGGCCGCGTTTGCGGTGCAACGGGCAGGCGACTTGGTCCTCACGAGATTGGTAGCGCTTCTGAAGGGTGATCCGTGGCAGGGCGTTCGTAGTGCGAAATAACTGAAATAAGGCGAAGGGTACTTACGCAGGCCCAGATCTCGTTAGGCCGTCTTCGAAGGACTGGAGGCGAGGGCAAGAACCAGGAGATGAACGTTTATCAATAACGATTGTTAATTATGATAAGCTCATTCCGCAAGATGATTCGAAGTATTTGCAGCCTGTTCATTGTCGTGATCGCGTGCGCGCAGACGCCGCTCGATCAATCGGCGCGTGCGCTTCTGGAAAACAAATGCCTCGTCTGTCACGGCGAGAACAAAATGTCCGGCCTTGATATGCGGGACGCCGCCGGGCTGGCCAAGGGCGGTAAACGCGGGCCGGCCGTAGTTCCAGGCAACGCGGAAGCAAGTCTTTTATACAAAGCCGTCAAGCGCGAAGGCGAATTGCAAATGCCGCCCGGTAAAGGCGCTTTCTCGCAGGCGGAAATCGCGCTGATCAAGAACTGGATCGACGCCGGCGCCAAGCAATTCGGCCCAGCCCAGGGCCAGACCTGGTGGTCGTTCCGAAAGCCCGTCCGCCCGCCCGTTCCTGTGCTCAAAAGCGCGGCGAGTCCAGTTGACGCTTTCATCCTCGCCAGGATCGAAGCCAAAGGCCTTACGCAAGCGCCGCCTGCCGGCAAAGCAACCCTTGCCCGCCGCGCCTTTTTCGATCTCCACGGCCTTCCTCCCACACCCGATGAAGTCGACAAGTTCGTTACGGACACTGCCTCCGACGCCTACGAAAAGCTGCTTGACCGCCTGCTTGCCTCGCCGCGCTACGGCGAACGGTGGGGGCGCTACTGGCTCGATCTTGTCCGCTATGCCGATACCTCCGGCTTTGAAACCGACCACTTTTTCGTCAATGCCTGGCGCTATCGCGATTACGTGATTCGCGCTTTCAATACCGACAAGCCCTACAACGTCTTCGTCAAGGAACAGATCGCCGCCGACGAAATCTGGCCGCAAAATATCGACTTGGAAGGCGTTTCGAAATTCCCCGCCGAGAAGGCCGAAAATCAGAATCGCCGTATCGCCACAGGCCTGTTCACCATCGGCTCCTTCCCCATCGAATACACCTATTACGGCGATCAGTTCCGGGCCGAATGGCAGGGCGATGCCGTCGATACGCTCGGCGCCGCTTTCCTGGGCCTAACCGTTGGCTGCGCGCGCTGCCACGATCATAAGTTCGATCCCATCTCGCATCGCGACTACTACCGCATGACGGCGATCTTTGAAGGCTCGATGGAAAAGGAGATTCAGCTCGGCAGCCTGTTCGATGTGCAAACCAGCACACGGAGGTTTCCGCTGCTCGCCCATGCCGAGGCGTTGAAGCAGATGGCCCGGCGAGGCCGGCGCGTCCAGCAGGATGAATCCGCTGAAGCCGAGGCCCCGCCCGTCAAGCCCGATGCCCAACGCGCCGCGCTGCTGCAACAGCTCGGTGAAGCCTATTTACTCGCTCCGGATCGCCCTTCCATGGCCAATGTTCTCGGGCGCGACGAGACCCTCCGCGATACCCACATTCTGTTGAAAGGCGACTTCAAGTCCAAGGGCGAAAAAGTGGCACCGGGATTTCTTTCCGCCCTCAACCCCGCTCCGCCGGTCATTGAACCGCAACGCCGCAAAGCTCTCGCCGAATGGCTCACCGCCGAAGACCAACCGCTGCTGGCGCGCGTGATGGTCAACCGTATTTGGCAGGGCCATTTCGGTGAAGGCATTGTCCGCACGCCCAACGATTTTGGCCGCCAAGGCGAACCGCCCACACATCCCGAACTCCTCGACTGGCTCGCGGTTGAATTCGCCGCCCGCAACTGGAGCGTCAAGATCATGCACAAGCTGATTATGCTCTCGAAAACCTACCAGGCGGCCAGCCTCGGGAACCAGACACAAGATCCGGAAAATCTGCTGCTCACACGAACGAACCGCCGCCGTCTGGATGCCGACGCCTTGCGCGATACCACCCTCGCCGTCGCCGGAACGCTCAACCTCAAAATGGGCGGCGTCGGCATCATCCCGAAGATCACGGGCGAAGAACTCCTTGCCGCGCGCATGCCGAATCTGTGGCCCATTCATCCCGACCCGGCCGAACACAACCGCCGCAGCATCTACCTCCAAATGAAGCGTTCGCTAACGCTGCCCATGCTTCAGATTTTCGACGCGCCCGACACCGCCACCAGCTGCGCCCGCCGTGACAAATCCACCGTCGCTCCGCAGGCCCTGGCCATGATGAACAGCGAGTTTAGCGGAACGCAAGCAGCCGCCTTTGCCGCCCGCGTTACCAAACAGGCGGGCGACAATCGCGCCGCCGCCATCGATACCGCCTGGCGCATCGCGCTCGGCCGCTCGCCCAGCGCCGCCGAGAAAAACACCGCCATCGAATTCCATAGCCGCAACGGTTTGACGCGGCTCTGCCTCCTTATCCTCAACATGAACGAGTTCATTTATGTCGATTGATCTCGCCCGCCGCAACTTCCTCCAAACCGCCGGCCTCGGCATCGGCTGGCTGGCCGCGCAGGACCTCGCGCGCGGCTCGCAGGCTCCGCACTTTCCCGCCACCGCCAAGCGCGTTATTTCGCTCTTCATGCAGGGCGGCCCCAGCCAGGTTGACACCTACGATCCCAAGCCGCTGCTGAACAAACTTCACGGGCAACACCCGCCGGAAAGCTTCGGCAACGTCGACTTCCAGAACGGCAAGTTTCGGGACACCGTCATTCTGGGCTCGAAGCGCAAGTTCCAGAAGTACGGCCAATCCGGCTTGGAAATTTCCGATCTCTTTCCCCACACCGCGCCGCTCGCCGATAACCTGGCCGTCATTCGGAGCTGTTATCACGAAGGCTTCACCCACTCGCAAGCGCAGTTTCTGATCAACAGCGGCTGGCCCCGCATCGGCCGCCCGAGCCTCGGCTCGTGGATCATGTACGGACTCGGCACGGAGAATCAGAACCTGCCCGGCTTCGTGGTGCTGCTGGAAGGCGGCGTCCGCTCCGGCCCCGCCGTCTACGGAAACGGGTTTCTGCCGACCTCTTTACAGGGCACTTCGTTCCGCCCCGGCCGCAATCCAATTTTGAATCTCACGCGGCCCCCCGGCATGACGGCCGAAGCGCAGCGAGACATGCTCGACACGCTGCGCAATGTCAATCAGAGCCATCTGGACGCCCGTCAAAACGATTCCGAACTTCTCGCCCGCATGGAAAGCTACGAACTTGCTTTCCGCATGCAAATGGCGGCGCCGGAGGCCACCGATATCAGCAGCGAATCCGACGCGACGAAGAAGCTTTACGGTCTGGATAACCCCGATCCGGTGGGCGCCGGTTTTGCCGGCCGCTGCCTGCTCGCGCGCCGTTTGGTGGAGCGCGGCGTGCGATTCGTGCAAGTCTGGTCCGGCAACGGCATGAACGCCACCGATTGGGACGGCCACATCGCCTGCGATCAGAACCATCTTGCCAAAGCGCGCCAGACCGATCAGGGCGTGGCCGGTCTGCTGGCCGATTTGAAATCGCGCGGTCTGCTGGATTCCACGCTCGTTATTTGGGGCGGAGAGTTTGGCCGTAGCCCCGTTTCCGATGGCGGCAACAATGGCGCGGAGGGGCGGGATCATAATCCCTACGGGTTCACTATTTGGATGGCCGGCGGCGGCGTGAAGGGCGGCCGAGTGATCGGTGCCACAGACGAACTCGGTCTGCGCGCTGTCGAAAATAAAGTGCATTTGCATGATCTGCACGCGTCGATTCTTGGCTTGGTTGGCATTGACCATACCAAGCTCACCTACCCCTACCTGGGCCGTAATTTCCGCCTGACCGATGTGGGCGGCGACACGGCTTTGATAACAAAGTTGACGAAAGGTTAATCGTGAAACGAATCTTGATCTCGTTCCTGTTTGTGATTGCGGCGATCGCCGCCGAGCCCGCCGATAAAGTCCGCGAGGCCGCCGAGGGCTGGACCGAAGCGGCCGTCAAGCAGGACAAAGCCGGCCTGGAGAGGTTCCTCGCCGCCGATCTCCAATATGCTCACGCCGGCGGCCAGACGCAGGATAAACAGCAGTACATCACCGCCGTCACCAGCGGCGCGCCCCGTTATGAGTCGTTCAGTTTTAGCGGCTTAACCATTCGCATCTACGGAAGATCGGCGGTGCTCACCGGTTTCGTTGATGTTAAAATGGCCGGCCAAACTGTGTTCCGGGTTCGGACTCTCCAGGTTTATACGGAGAATCATCACGCCTGGCAAATGGCGGCCCACCAATCCACGCGTATCACAACTCGTTAAGAAAGCGACATGCGTAATTACCTGATCGCTTTGCTGGCGCTTG
Organism: Candidatus Sulfopaludibacter sp. SbA3; assembly: GCA_945900935.1. Classification (GTDB taxonomy): domain Bacteria; phylum Acidobacteriota; class Terriglobia; order Bryobacterales; family Bryobacteraceae. The sequence continues at coordinate 27,444 of CAMDKT010000006.1, forward strand.
CCGCGCCCCTCTCCGCGCAGGAGGCCCGAGGCACAATTCTCGGCCGCGTCTCCGATCCCTCCGGCGCCGTTATCGGCGGCGCGAAAGTGGAAGCCGCAAACGTCGAAACCGGCGTTCGATTCACATCGAACACCAATCGCTCCGGCGACTACACGTTTCCGCTTCTGCTGCCCGGG
>CAMDKT010000007.1 GCA_945900935.1 Candidatus Sulfopaludibacter sp. SbA3
GAATGTTTCCACGTTGGCATTGGCTTCTGGGTCAGAACTCCATCGCGGTACTCACAGTTGGGCTTGTAGCTCGTCCGCAAATACTCGTCCACGGGAATTAGAGTGGTAGTGGGCGACATCGCCTCCATCATAACGCCGATCGCTGTGAGCCGTTCCGTATGTGAGAGAATGCATCCACAAGCCGTATGCGTCTGTTTCCCCTCGTCCTCGCTTTCTTAGTACTGAATTCCGGCTGTTCCGGACCCTATTCCACGGAGAAAGTCGCGGCGAAAGAATCCGTTGCGGCCGAGGTTGACGTCATTCCCGTGACGCTGATTTCGATGCCGGAAATGGTCACGGCGAATGGCGAGTTATTTGCCGAGGAATTGACGAACGTCACCAATAAAGTTCCCGGCCGGATTCTGAAACTCAACGTCGACATGGGCAGTGTGGTGGAGCAGGGAGACATTCTGGCCGAATTGGAAAAAGACGACTACCGGTTCCGCGTGCAGCAGACCGAGGCGCTGGTGGACCAGAGCCGGGCGCGGCTGGGGCTGTTGAACAAGAACACCGACGACGTAGTGCCTGAACAAGTTGCCGTGGTGAAAGAGGCCGACGCGGCGCTGCGCGAGGCGAAGTTCATCCTGATGACGACCACGAAACTGAAGGAGGCTGGCGTGGTGTCGAGCATTGAGTTTGAAAAAGCCAACGTCCGGGCGCAGGGACTGGAAGCGCGTTACCAGTCCGCAATTAGCGATGTGATGCAGTTACGGTCCCAACTCAGTGAGCGGCGGGCGCAATTGGCGCTGGTGCGGCAGCAGTTGGAAGATGCGACGATTCGAGCGCCGTTTTCGGGGGCGATCACGCGCAAGCAGGGGTCAATTGGCGAGTTCCTTCCAGTGAATGCGGCGATTGTCACGCTGGTGCGGCAGAACCCGCTGCGAGTGCGATTGGGCGTGCCGGAACGCCAGGCGTCGCGCATCCGGCAAGGTCAGCCGATTGAGATCCGGCTGGAAGGAGCGGCGGAGCGATTTACGGGACGCGTGGTGCGGTTGAGTCCGGCGATTGAAGTGCAGAACCGCTCGTTGGTGATTGAGGGGGAAATCCCAAATCCAACGGGACTTTTGCGGCCGGGGTCTTTCGTGGAAGGGTCGATTGTTGTCAACAGCGGCGCGATGGGCGTGGCGGTGCCCGCGGCGGCGATCGCGAGTTTCGCCGGTATCGACCGGGCGTTTGTCGTGAAAAATGGCGTCCTGGAAGATCGGGTGCTACGCATCGGCCGGCGCATGCCTGACGGGCGAGTGGAGGTTCTGGAAGGCCTCGTCCGCGGTGACCAGTTGGTGGCCAAGGCGGGCGACCGAATGCTAAAGGGGCAGAAGGCGCGGGTGCGTTAGATGCAGAAGCTGGCGGAAATCTGCGTTGCGCGTCCGGTGTTTGCGGTCATGCTGATTTTGGCGCTGGTGGTGGTCGGCGCGGTGTCGTATTCGAAGCTTGGCGTCGACCGTTTTCCAGACGTGGATCTGCCGATTGTGTCGGTGCGAACGCTGCTGCCGGGCGCGTCGCCGGAAGAGATGGAGAGTGCCGTCACGCGATTTGTGGAGGACTCCGTGGCGACGGTGGAGGGGATCGACAATATCCGCTCGACGTCCACCGAATCGCTCTCCGTGGTGACGATCACTTTTAATCTGAATCGCAATATAGACGTGGCGGCGCAGGACATCCGCGACGCGATTGCGTCGATCATCGCGCAGTTGCCGCGGGACGCCAAGCCGCCGCTGATTAAGAAGCTGGACTCCGACGCTTCGCCGATCATGACGCTGGTGCTGTACGGCGAAAAGACGGGCCGGGAGTTGTACGAAATCGGGGAGCGCGGGATCAAGGATTCGATTGAGTCCGTCGGCGGCGTGGGTCAGGTACAGGTGCTGGGCGGACAGAAGCGCGCGGTGAATATCTGGGTGGATGCCGACCGCCTGGCGGCGTATAAAATTCCGATTTTGCACGTGCGCGATTCGGTGGCGCGGCAGAACTCCGATATTCCCGGAGGCCGCGTTGACGAGGGTTCACGCGAGTTGGTGCTGCGGACGCTGGGGCGGTTTCCAGATCCGAAGGAGTTTAACGAGCTGGTTGTCGCCACGATCAACGGCACGCCGATTCGCATCCGCGATATTGGCTACGCCGAAGACGGGCACAAGGAACAGCGAACGTCGGCGCGCTACGATGGACGACCGGCGGTGGCGCTGGAGGTTCGGCGGCAATCGGGCGCGAATACGATTGAGGTTGTCAAGGGCATCAAGGCACGGCTGGACCGCGTGCGCGCGCTGTTGCCGCAGGGCGTGGAGTTGGCCGTAGTGCAGGACCAGTCGCTGTATATTCAAGCGGCGTTTGAAGAAGTGCAAATGCACCTCATTCTCGGCTCCATTCTGGCCTCACTGGTGGTGTTGCTGTTCATGCGGGATTGGCGCGCGACGCTGATCGGTTCGGTTGCCATTCCGGCCTCCATCATCGCGACATTCGGCGTGATGCGGGCCATGAATTTTACGCTGAACAATATCACGATGCTGGCGCTGGTGTTGATGGTGGGCGTGGTGATCGATGACGCGATCGTGGTGTTGGAGAACATTTTCCGCTTCATTGAAGAGAAGAAAATGGAGCCACGCCAGGCGGCGATTCTGGCGACGCGCGATATCGGAATGGCGGTGATGGCAACCACGTTCAGCCTGATCGTGGTGTTCCTGCCGGTGTCGTTCATGTCGTCGATATCCGGGCGGTTTCTGTACTCGTTCGGCGTCACGGCCACCGTGGCGATCCTGGTCTCGCTGCTGGTGAGTTTCAGCCTGACGCCGATGATGTGTTCGCGGATGCTGCGGCGCGGCGCGGCGGATCACGGCAAGTCGCGCGATGGGCTGTACGAATGGATGGAGCGCGGGTACATGCGGCTGCTGGCGTGGGCGATGCGCCATCGATTGTTGATTGCCGCATTGGGCATCGTGACAATGGCGGCGACGGTTCCGCTGTTCCGCATGGTGCGGCAGGAATACTTGCCGACCAACGTTGATGAGAGCGAATTTGAGATGAGCATCAACGCGCCGGAGGGAACGAGTCTGTCGTCAATGGAGGCAGTCCTGGACCGCGTGTATCAAGAGTTGAACGGCATGCCAGGGATCAAGCATATGGTCTGCCTGGTGGGCACCGGCTATCTGCAGGCGGTGAATAGCGCGCGTGTCTATATCCGGTTGGTAGACGTGGAAGATCGCGTGTTTTCGCTGTCGCGGCTTTGGAAAAAGGCGCTGGAAGGAAAGCCGATGGACGCCTTCAAAGACGTCTATACGCAGCGCGACGTGATGGCGGCGGTGCGGGCGAAGTTCAAACAGTTTACCGATCTGCGCGGACGCGTGGGCAACGTGCAATCGCTGAATCAGGGATCGGCTCCGTACGATATTGATTTTGTGATTCGCGGGCCGGAGATAGCTGCTTTGTACAAATACAGCGAAGCGCTGCGCACGAAGGCGTTGCAGATTCCGGGGCTGGTCGATATCGATACGACGCTGCGTATCAACAAGCCGGAACTGCGCGTGTTTATCGACCGGGAGCGCGCCGCAGATTTGGGCGTGGACGCTTCCGATATCGCCAGTTCGCTGCGGCTGATGGTGGGCGGTGATGACGAGGTTTCCCGCTTTCGCGATGACAAAGTGGCCGAGGAATACGACGTGGAAGTTCGCCTGAAAGACACGGACCGGAATTCAACGGCGACGGTTGCGAAACTGTATGTGCCGGCGACGGGCGGGCGGCTGGTCCGGCTCGATAGCGTGGTGCAGTTGCGGGAGGCGATGTCGGCTTATCGGATCGAGGGATTGGACCGGCAGCGGCAAGTGGGGATCCGCGCGAATATCACCGGGGGCTATGGCCTTGGCGACCGGCTGCCAAAGATGTTCGAGGCCGCCGAAGAACTCGGGATGCCCGCCGCGTACACGACGACGATCATCGGCCGCGGCCGCGAGTTTGAGCGCACTTTGACCGAATTTTTGCTCGCCTTCGCACTCTCGGTTGTCTTCATGTATATGATCCTCGCGTCGCAATTTGAAAGCTTGCTGCACCCGGTGACGATCCTGCTCAGTCTGCCGCTGGCGGTTCCCTTCGGGTTCCTGTCGCTATGGATGTTTAGCGAGACGCTGAACCTGTATTCCGCGCTGGGCATTCTCGTCTTATTCGGAGTGGTGAAGAAGAATTCGATCCTGCAAATTGACCACATGAATAATCTGCGGCGGGAAGGGCTGCCGCGGTTCGAGGCGATTATGCAAGCCAACCGCGACCGGCTGCGGCCTATTCTGATGACGACGGTGACGCTGGTCGCCGGCATGATGCCGCTTGCTCTGGGCACAGGTCCGGGGGCTGAGGAGCGGCGGTCGATTGCCATCATCGTGATCGGCGGGCAATCGCTGTCGCTGTTGTTGACACTCGTCCTGACGCCGGTAGCCTATTCGCTGTTCGACGATTTGGGCGAGCGGATAAGCCGTAAAAGGCTTAGTAACGTCGCCGTGCCCGTCCGTTAACGCCGCGCGCTAGATCAGTATCTGCTCAATCGCTCCATGCGCTTCTTCCACCAAACGAAAGCTCCGGCCCAGCGCGCGAAACTGCATTTTCTTATGATCCAGCCCCAACTGTTTCAGGATCGTCGCGTGGAGGTCACTGTAGTAGTGCCGGTTCTCCACAGCCTGGTAACCGAACTCGTCGGTGGCACCGTGAACCGTACCGCCTTTCACTCCGCCGCCCGCAAGCCAGACGGAAAATCCCTTGGGATTGTGGTCCCGGCCAGTGGTGTTTTGTGACCACGGGCTGCGGCCGAACTCGCTGCTAAACACGACCAGCGTGCGCTGCAACATGCCGCGCTGTTTCAGATCCTGGAGCAGTCCCGCGATCGGCTTATCCACGGCGGCGCAGAGCGGGCCTTGGACCTTCATATCGCCGTGCGCGTCCCAACTGCCATTGCCTCCCCCGGCATGGCAGAGTTGCACAAACCGCACGCCGTTTTCGACCAAACGGCGGGCCATCAGGAGCTGCCGGCCGAAGTCATCGGTGGGCTTCTCGCCCACGCCGTAGAGATCCAGGATGTGCTTGGGCTCCTTTGACAAATCCACCACTTCGGGCGCGCTCAATTGCATTCGCCCGGCGAGTTCATAAGCGCCCACGCGCGCGGCGATGTCGGTATTGAGTTCGTGCCGTTCGCGGAACTCGCGATTCAGGCGGGCCAGCGTTTCCATCTGCTTCTCGCGTTCGACGGCGTCGCTTGACTTCGGCGGATACAGATTCGGAATGGGCGTCGGGCCGGCCTGAAACGGAGTCGCCGCGTATGTCGCGCCCAAGTACCCGCCGGTCAACTGAACGGGAGATGACGGGCGGCCCACATTCACGTACGTCGGCAAATTCCTGTTGCCCGAGCCAAGGGCGTAGGAGGCCCAGCCGCCGAATGACGGATTGTCGAAAGCACGACCGCGATGGCCGGTTTGCGTCTCTATCACCGCCGGGAAGTGGTTGCCCTCGTGACACCACATGGACCGCACCACCGCGATATCGTCGATCCTGCCGCCGATATGCGGGAACCAGTCGGAGACGGGCGTGCCGGCTTGGCCGTAGTTCTTGAACGTGCGCAAACACGGGATCACGGGCCGCTTCATTTCCGCCACGTTGTCGCCGAATCCGATGGCGTCGATGAGCTTCCCGGCGTGTTTGTTGCCCTTCGGGTCGAAGGTGTCGATGTGGCTGACCCCGCCGCACATGAAGAGGAAAATAACGGCATCGGCCTTGGCCGGGCCTGCCAGTCTGGCGTCCTTCAGCTTGCCGTCCTCGGCCCACAGCGCACCCACCGCGCCGCCCAATAAGGCCCCGATGGGCTGTTGAAACAAATGGCGTCGCGAAATGCGTCCGCAGGAATAGATATCGCTATTGGACATAAATGAACTCGTCAAGATTGAACAGCAGCCAGGCCAACTGCTTCAGCCGATTCGCATCGCTGCCAACATAGGTCAACGCGTCGTCCTTTTCCGAAGGAGACGGCGGACGATTCAACGCGATTCGATAGCCCAAGTCGACAGCCGCGGTCACGTCGCCGTTGGCTTCATTCTTAAGCCGGTCAGCAAACAGAGTGCTGGCCTTCTCAATCTCCGGGCTATTCATCATGAAGAGGCCTTGCGGCGCGGTGACAGTTTGCAGGCGGACGGGACAAGGGGCACGGCCGTCGTCGACATCGAACGATTGCAGGAAGTTCGGAACCACTTCGCGGCTGGTCGAAAAACCGCGCACCATGTAAGCGGCGCGGCGATTCATTTTGCCTTCGACCGCGGGCGCGCTGCCGCGCCGTTGGCCGGGCACGGCGCCGGTTTCGATGTCGAACGACGGGCCGTTCAGGCTTAAATCGAGGTTGTCGGCGGCGCTCAGAACGGAATCCCAAACGGGCTCGGCCTCCAGGCGCTTGAGCCGGAATTTCGAGAGAAAACGGTTCGACGGATCGGCGGCGAGATTTGCTTTCATCAGATCCTTGTCGCCGGAACTGGCGAGGCGATAAACCTGCGAAGTAACGATCAGTTTGTGCATGGCTTTCATGCTGTAGTTCCGCGCGATGAACTCCGACGCCAGCCAGTCGAGCAACGGCTGATTGGCCGGACGCCCGCCCAAAATGCCGAAATCGCTGGAGGATTTGTGCAGTCCTTCACCAAAATGCCATTGCCACAAACGATTGACGGCGACACGCGCGAAGAGCGGGTTGTCTTTCGCGGTGAGCCAATCGGAGAACGCCTCCACACGGCCTTCCCGCAGATCGGGTTGGCCAGCGTAAAAGGGCCAGCCGGGCTCCACCGGATTATTCTTTTCGGGGCGCTCGGGATCGCCGCTGGTCAGCACGTAGCTCTTCTCTCGCTCCAGGACGCGGTCCACTTCCACGGTCCAGAACGCCGGAAGATCCCTGCCCGTTGGACGGCGAGCGCCGCCAGTCTGATTCACCTTGGCGCGAAGCTCCCGGTACAACTTCTTGTCGGCGTCGGACATCACTTCTTCAATCTTGTCGGAGTCGATACGAAGCACGGGAAAATAGTCGTCGGCGATCTTTTGTTCCGCCGGTGTGCGCCGCTTTTCGGGCTTCAAGATGATCGTCTGCACGTCGGGCGGCAACATGCCCACGCGCGCGGCGTAAAGCCGGTCGCGATAGGGATTGATCAACGCATTCAGCGGAGTCTCGGCGGCGATTCGAAACTTTTCGGACTCCTCGAACTGCTTCCCGGCGGCCACTAACTCGGCGGGAGTGGCGAGCGTCTGCTTCCTGACCACCAGCGGATCAAACAGCGCCTTCATGGCGTAGAAGTCCTTCTGGCGGATGGGGTCGAACATGTGGTCGTGGCACTTGGCGCAACCAACGGTCATGCCCATGAACGCGGTGGAGACGGTTTCCACGGCGGCGATTTGGAGCTCGCCCAGATCCTTGCCATCGCGATTGACGGCACCGCGAGCAAGGAAGCCAAGCGCGAAAAGATCGTCGGGCCGACGCTCCAGCGGTGTGCGGCGGCCAACGCCCTGAATCGTAGTTCGCTCAGCCGTTCGATAGCCGGTGAGTTGCGCGCGGACGAACTGATCGTAAGGCGTATCGGCATTGACGGCGTTGACCACCCAATCACGCCAATAGTGAATGCCGGGCGCGGCGTACATGCGCTCTTCCGAATCGGCGTAGCGAAGGACATCCAGCCAATGGCGGCCGTATCGGACGCCGTGCTGCTCGCTCGCCAGCAAGCGGTCGGCCAGCTTCTCATAAGCGTCCGGAGAGGTGTCGTTCAGATAGGCCTCCTGCTCCGCCGGCGTGGGCGGAATGCCGATGAGGTCGAGATAGAGGCGGCGCAGCAACGTGCGTTGGTCCGCTTGTCCGACGGGCTTGAGGCCCTTGTCGGCATACATGGCTCCGATGAAGGCGTCGATCGGATTTGCGCTGTTTGCCGGAAGCGCCGGGCGCGCGACGGGCTGCAGGGACCACGGGCGAGGGCGGCTGGCCATCGGCGGCACTGCCGGCAGCTTGGGGCCGGGATGGGCGACGACGGCGGGCTTCTTGGGCTTCTCCGCGGCGAACAGGAAGAAACTCCCGGCGGCCAGCGAGAGCGCGATACAGTGCTTTGTCGACATTCGATGCGCCTTTACTCAATTACCGCGGCTGCGACCATTTCCAGAACACGCCGAACGCTGTCGTCGGTCCCAATGGGGCCATCGCTGAACTGGCTGCGAACGGCGGGCTTCCAGCTATTCCTGGAACCATCATAAGGGTAATCCTGCTTCAGGCCCGTGCGCTCGGCGTTGTATTGCGCGTCATCGCCGGCCATCTTGTAGATCACCATGTCGAGCGACGGCACCACGATAACGCCAAACCCGCCGCCGCCGGACTTAAAGAAAGCGTCCCTGGGCGCGCCCGCCACATGGCCATCGGCGTTGTTCTCGAACATCAAACTCATCGGCGCGTGTACGTTCCATTTCGTGGGTTTGCCGCACAGTTCGATGTAGTCAGCCGGTATCACTTGCTGTTTCTCCCAGCGGCCCTTCTTCAGAATCGCGTAGAGGAACCGAAGATGATCGGTGGAACGGAGCGCGATATCCCCGCCGCCCGGAGTGTGCGGCAGCACCGTCTCGCCGCGGCGCATCGCCCAAGCCCACTGGCCCCAGCCCAGCGGCTTGGCCAATCGAAGGCCGATATACTCGTGCATCTCCATGCCCGTCAGCTTCCGCAACACCATCGACGCCACATGCGGCGACGACGAGGCATAGGAATAACCGCCGCCGGGGGCAGTCCAGAGCGGCGTGCGCAATGCCGCCAGATCCTGCTCGAGCCGAGCGCCGCCGCGCGGAATCGGCGTCAGCTTACTGGTAGGCTCGCCATTGACGAAACCTGGATTACTTCCTTCGCCGTGCAGTCCCGCCGACATGGAAAGCAACTGGCCCAGCGTGATGGCGGCCTTCGCCGGATCGTCCAGCGGCATGGCTTCCGGAAGGTATTTCTCATTGAACACTTTCGTGTCGAGACCTTCAGGAATCGCCGCTTTTTTCTCAGCCAGCATGATGCCGGAGGCGATGCTGGTATAGGCTTTTCCGACGGAAGCCGTGGCCGGATTGGCCTCGCGGTGGCCGCGTCCATAGTAACGCTCATACACCAGCCAACCATGGCGCACCACCAGCAATCCGCCATGCTGGCTGCTCCGCGAAGCGTATTCGAAGGCTTGGTCCAGCTTCTTCACGTCCATGCCCGCGGTCTTTCGGATGGCGGCCGCGCCTGGCAAAGTCCGCCAGCCTCCCGCCGTATCGGGCTTGGGAAAGTAGTCCTCGCCGTACGCCGCGTGCGCCAGCAGCAGGCCGGTCAGAAACGCGTTCACCGTTCTCAAAAGCTCACCCTGACGCTAAACTGCAAATTGCGAGGCAGATTCGATTGCGGATTCGCAAACGTGCCAAATGTCGGGTTCGTGATGTTCGTGTTCAGTCCGCCCAACAGATGCCGGTTGCCGACATTGAAGGCCGACGCGCGGATCTCGATGTTGTTCTTCTCATCGCGGCCGAAGGGAATGTTCTTGCTGGCCGCCACGTCCTCGCTAAGCTGATTCGGCTGATACAACCGCGGTATCACGGCCGGTACGTTTCCGTAAGTGAAGTTCGCCGGCTGGACGAAAGCGCTGCGATTCAAATACGGGCTGCTCGGATTGGTGGGATCCCAACCAGCGTTCAACAACGGCTGCCCGGCAACGTAATTGCAACGGGCCGCTCCCGCTCCCGCCAACGTCTGCGCGCACCCGCCCACACCGAGCGGCGATCCGCTCTGATACCGGTGCACCGCTGAGACCGACCAGTTCCCGAGAACTCCGTTGACCGATGGATGGAGGCTCCCGCCAAACGCCTTGCCCTTGCCGAACGGCAGATCATAAACATAACCCATTGTGTAAACGTGCGGCCGGTTGGCTCCACTTACTACCTTTTCGGTGGACTGATTGTAGATGTTCTGTCCATTCTGACTAATCAGCGTCTTGGAGAAAGTGTAAGAAGTCATCAGCCAAAGACCCTTTGAATAACGTTTCTGGAAACTGACTTCCAGTCCGTTATACGTGCTGTGCCCGGTTTGCGAAGCCACCGATCCGAATCCGGTGTACTGCGGGAACGGACGCAACGCCTGCTGCAACTGGAGATTGAGCGGATAGCCCGCATAGGGCAGCTTGAAGCCCGAAGCAATCACCGTTGGATTGTTCATCGCCGTGCTCAAAGGACTCGTCAGCAAATTCCCATACGTGGCAAAGTGCTTTGGATCGAGTTGATTAAAGTCCAGCCCGGGCTGATAGATCTTGATGCCGTAGTTTGCATGAAAGCTCGTGCGCAGGACCGTCGAAGGCGTGAAGCTGTGTTCGACGGTGAAGTTGTAATCGGCGTAGTAGCCGGGCTTACCCGATTCCCCCGTCTTATAAGTTACGTTGCCGTTGACGCCGATCCCTGGATTCTTCTGCGGCGGGCGCAGGCCGTCGACCAATGACTTAAAATCATTCAGCCCGCCTCTATGCGTGAAGGCGATCCCATTGGAAAGAAAATTTCCGATGGAACCAAAGCCGCCGCCGAAACCCTGGATGCCGTTGTCGGCATTACCGTCTTCGCGGATGATGTCCCACATGATCGCGCCGCCCGCCCGGATGACGGTCTTTGATCCGAGCTTATACGCAAGGCCCGCGCGCGGGGCGAAGCCGTTTTTGCGGGTTTCAAGCAAAATGGGCCGGTTCTTGGAGGCAAATTCCAAGGCGCCCAGCAAGTTCCCGGCGGAAGGATTGGGAATGGTTGGGTTGAAGTTACTGTTCTGTAAGTCCTTTTCGCGGCGGGGGACGCTGTAGTCATAACGAAGTCCCAGGTTCAACGTCAGATTCTTGCTGACCTTAAAGTCGTCCTGTACATAGCCGGCGTAATACTTGTACCGGAAGTCGATGTCGGCGCCGAAGTTGAAGGATCCGCCGCTCGGCAGACCTAGCAGGAAAGAGGCAAAGCCGATGCCATTCTGGCCGGCGACGCTCGGATTCCCAGTGCCCGCGGTACTGTAGCTCAACGATCCGCTGCAGTTATTACAATCGATCCGGCGATAGCTGATGTCCATGTAACTGCCGCCGAATTTGAGGTTATGCCGACCCTTCACCCAGGAAAGCTGGTCGCTTATGTTGATGGTCCGGCCCGGGGAGTTCGTGTAGACCTGTCCGCCGAAATTGCCGAATTCCGTATTGTATTTCGTGTAGTTCGGAGCTTTCTCGCCGCCCGATCCTATCACGCCCGGAAGCATCGTCGCGGTCCGGTACGCATCGCTCATCCCGAGATTCGGCCCTTCACCCAGCTTGCGCTGATTCATGCCGAATGTGAAGTGGTTCAGAATGTTTGGCTGGATGCTGTAGTCGGCGTTGAATCGCCAATAGCGGACGTGGCCGAACTCCTGAAACGCTTCGGCAAGCGGTCCCGGAATCGGTCCAACCAGTGGGTAACTGTCGAAATACTGCCGGCTGAACATGCCGTTCACATGCAGTTTATCGGTGACGTTGTGATCGCCCTTGAAGGAGTACACGCCCTGCCAAGCGCCCGGCGTGCGCGCGCCGTTATTCCGCGCGCGGGTGTTGTTGAAGGGCACATTCGGATCATCCGGCTGTGGCAGTTCCGCCAATATCGTTTTGGCCACACCATTAATTCGCTCCGGACAAATGACATTCAGAACGCCTCTGCATTGCATCGGCTGACGCAGAGACGCATTGGCGATTACGTTCCCGTTGGCGTCGAGCGGATCGAACATCGGCACCATCGCCCCCGCGGCGTTGGTGTAGCGCCGGAAGTCGCCGTTGCGGAAGTCGGTGATCGGCAGGGAAATCAGGCTGGTGCTGCTGTAGTTCTTGGCGCGTGATCGTTCGCCAGCGACGAAAAAGAAGGTCTTGTTGCGGCCGTCGTAAACTTTCGGAATCACCACCGGGCCGCCGATATTGGTCGCCTCGACGTGTTGGCGCTGCACGGATTCACCGCGCGTCCCCCAAAAGAACCCCTTGGCGTTCAGCTTTTCATGGCGAAGTTGAGCCATGAACGAGCCGTGCAACGCATTGCTCCCGGATTTCGTCGTGAAGTTAAGCACGCCATTCGATGACCGCCCAAACTCAGCCGAATAGGCCGAAGTTTGCACCTTAAACTCCTCCACCGCCTCCGCGCTGACCACTCGCATTTGCGGGTCGTTGCGCCGTTCGCTCATTGCCTCGCCGCCATCGACGAGCAGACTCGCGCCGTTGGCCTGCCCACCGGCAATGCGGGGCGCGCCGCCGGTCGTGTCCGGATCGCTCTGCAAGTTCATCGTTACACCGGGAGCAAGACTCGTAAACGCGATGTTACTGCGCAGCCCGCCGTTGATGAACAGCGGCAGTTGCTGAATGGCCTTGTTCTCCACAACCGTGCCGAGATCGCTGCGATCGGTCTGCAGCAGCGGAAGCGTGGATTCCACTTGCACCGTCTCCTGGACCGCGCCCAATTGCATCGGAATCTCCAGGCGCGTCGTGGTATTAACCTGGACTTGAACGCCCGCCGCTTCCGCCTTTCGAAAACCGTTCTTTTCCGCGGTCACCGAGTAGCGGCCGGCCGTCAGGGAGAGAAACGTATAGCTGCCCTCAGAGTTGCTGTCCACGGACTGCTTTTGGCCCGTCGCCGGGTTCAGCAGCGTGACTCTCGTGGCCGGCAGAACCGCGCCGGAAGAGTCCATCACCGTGCCCGTGATCACGCCGCGGTCCTGCGCGAAAACCGCCGACGCGCAAGCGATCAAAATCCCCAACAAAAGTCTTTGCGGCCTCATTTAGCCCTCCCTGATTTGTAACCCTGCCAAACATACTCAAGCGCCTGCGCCAGCGTATGCTGCTTCACCGCGCGATCCGTATGCCCGGCGTTTTTCGCAAACACAAACTGATAATGATAGCCCTTCGCCGCCAGCACTTTGGCCATTTTCTCATTGGCCAGCACCCAGTCGTGATAAGCGTCCCCCGTGCTCAAATTGTCCCGATCGCTCACATGCATCCAAAGGCGAATCGGTTTCCGGGGACTCTTCGGAATCAGGTTTTCATGGAACTCCCACGCCCCATGCGGAGTCTCCGGATTATACGGCCACTGCTGATTCACATACGTGCCTGAATAGGTCAGCACGCGGTGGTACCACTCCGGGTGATACCACGCCATGATCAACGCCGCCGACCCGCCGGAGCTTCCGCCCATCGTCGCCCGGCCATCGGGATCCTTCGTCAGCTTCACGTTGTATTGCTTCTCGACGAGCGGCAGCACTTCCGTCTCAACGAACTCCGCGTATTTCCCCGACATCGTGTCGTACTCCAGCCCGCGCTGGCTTCCCTGGGCGTCGCCGCTTCCATTGCCGATGGAGATTGCAATCATCACCGGCACCCGTTTCTGCGCGATCAGATTATCCAGCGCCATAAACAGCGCCTTGTCCGGGCCATCCGCCCCGACGATGAACGGCGCCGCCGTCCCCGGCACATACTGCTTCGGCACATACACCGCCACGCGCCGCGTGTACGGAGCCGGGCCGCTATCGACGATCAACTTCTTCGGGTCCGCCGGATCCGGCCGGCCAAACGTGCCAGCCGCGCGTTTGATGCCGGGATAGAACTTGCTGTCCGTCGATTCCATCGTGAAATTGTGAATGGTTCCCTGCGGCACGCCTTCCTGAGCGATCATCTCCGGCGCCGGTTTATAGGTTGGGCCAATGATGAAGTTCCCGTCCTTATTGATGGGAGCGTTCGCGCCGTCCGGCAACGCTTTCGCTTTCACGTAACCGGGAGTATTGGGGTCGCGCGTCGGCGGCGGCGTGCGCGGGGGACGGGCGGCGGCCGACGGTGCCGGAGGTTGGGCCATAGCCGGATCCAAGCCGGCCGCCAGACAAATCAGGAACGTGGTACTCGAAAGACGGACCATTAAGGACTTCTCTTTTCTAACGGAAATTTCATCAACAATTTTATCGCAACAACAGCGTGCCACCGGCGATAGATTACGATAAACGCATGCGCCGCCGTCAACTCCTCCAAGCCGCCGCCGCCCTGCCGCTGGCGGACTTGATTCCGGCGGAGAATCGCAAACCGGGTACCAACGCCTGGCAACTCACCAAAGTCTGGCCCAACAAAGGGAAAGGCTTCCGCTCCGGCCTCATCGAAGGCTACTGCGGCCAACAGAGCGTCCACGCCGGCGAAACACTCACCATCCATGTCTCCGCCGACCCGGCACGCCGCTTCACCATCGACATCTACCGGATGGGCTACTATGGCGGCACCGGCGCCCGGCATATGACTCAACTCGGTCCCTTCCAGGGCAAGCCCCAGGTTGACCCGCCCATCGGTCCCAATCGCCTTCGTGAATGCCGTTGGGAACCTGTAACATCGGTCACGATCCCAAAGGACTGGCCCTCCGGCGTCTATCTCGGGAAACTAACATGCGTCCCCGTGAGTTCGTTAGAACATCCCTGGCAAAGCTACATCATTTTCATAGTTAAAGACCGGCGCAAAGCGGCCATTACATTTCAGTGCAGCGACAATACCTGGGCCGCCTACAATCGCTGGCCCGATGACTTCTCGCTCTACACGGACCCGCGCCACTCCTGGGCGCCCTCGGTCGCCACCAGTTTCGACAAGCCCTATGCCAAGTACGCCCAGATCTTCGACCACCCTTTATCCGTTGGATCCGGCGAGTTTCTGCTCTGGGAATACCCGCTCGCTTACTGGCTTGAAATGCATGGCTTCGACGTAACATATACATCCAATTCGGACATGATCGAATCTGCGCAGTTCCTCCGGTCGAAAGTCTTTCTGAGCGTTGGCCACGACGAATACTGGGACCGGCGGCAGTATGACGCGGCCCTCGATTCGATCCGTCAGGGAGTCACTCACTTATACCTTAGCGGTAACTCCGTCATGGGCCTAACGCCATTCCAGTCCAGCGCGGACGGACGGCCCAACCGCGTTATCAGCCGCGAAGGGGTCTACGGCAGCGTTTATGGAGGCCTCGACAAGTTCTTCAAATATCCCTTTCCCCAAGAAGGTCCAAACGCAAACCTGCTTATGGGTGCCCACTCCGTTTTTCCATTCAACGGCGGCGGCGATTGGATCTGCAAAAAGCCCGGCCACTGGATGTTCCAGGGGACCGGCATGAAGCAGGGCGACCGCATCGAGAGCCTTGTAGGATGGGAGTTCCACGGCGATCCCGCCCCAATCCCCGGCCTCGAAATCGTGGCTGAAGGCGACGCCCTGTCCGGCGGCAGAACGCCGAGCCACTGGACCTCGACAATCTATCCGGGACCGAAAGAAAACTTTGTCTTCAACGCGGCCACTATCTGGTGGGCACAAGGCCTAAGCAGTCCGCCTGGGCACATCTTGCCCTGGTCTCACTGGGTCCGCCCGCTTGGTCCGGATCTCAGGGTTCAGCGAATAACTAAAAACTTACTTGACCGCGCCTTAGGCCAATAACTTCCTAACCGCCGTCAGCAATATATCCTCAACCGCCGGAGCCACTCGCGACACCGCCGTTGTCTCATAACCCCCCTCATCATAAGCTTTCTTAGTGCCAATGTACATCGGTCCATAATCCCCATAAGCCGCCGTCGCCACTAACTCCCCCGCCCGCTCCTTCGCCGCCGCCAACTGGTACTCCACAAACAACTCTCCCGGCATATGAACCACCGAAAATCCCCCCAGCCGCAGTGCCGTCAAATCCAACCGGCGCCCGCCCTTGACGAACCGGTAATAGGCCAGATACCGGGCATTATTCGCCCGTTGCTTCGCATCCAGCGACGCATCTCCGATAGCCGCCATCATCTCCGCCTCGCCAAATCCTTTCCCCTCCCGCAATGGCAGCCGTACCGGCTCCGTCACCCACCGGACGGCCTCCATCGGCAGCGGCTTCTCCGCCGCCTTCGCCCGCGCCATCGCCGACGCCATTCTTTCCGCCAACACCGGCCGCATCCCCGGCGCTCCGTCGTTATACTTACCGGCCCCGATGTTACCCGCCGCCCCCGTAAAGTGAACCTGGAAAGTGTCTTTTTGAAGATCCCGCGCGTGTCCAACAAAATCAGCCGAGATAACTCCCTTTCCGTAGTAACTCATCGGATGCGTCGCGTAGTAACTCAGCGTCGCGATTCGCTTGTCCCCGCCCCAGAAACTAACCGACCGTAACAGCGGATCGATCACCCCTTCCGGCTCCGCGCACAACGGCGAGTTCCGGCACGCCGTCATCCGCCCGAACGCCACCTTCCCATCCGCTCCCAGTATCCGCCGGTTGGACGCCACGCCCTCCACCGCCGCCGCCCCGCCCGTCACTTGAGTCACCGCCACCGCTTTCAAGTTTTTCAAAGCCGCAGCCACTCGCAGTGCCGCGCCCCGCGCAAAATCGTTGTCGAATAGCGGAACGCCCGCGGGCAACAGCGAATGCGCCGTAAAGTCATCGCCCGGAGCGTCGTGCTGATGCACGGTATGCAGCGCCACCCGCTCCGGCGTCGTCCCCGCGGCCTTCCCCAATACCGCCAGCCACCGGTCCCGGCTCTGGTTCCCGATTCCCAGCCAATCCACCGCGCACAGCACGATCGGCCGCTCCCCTGCCGGCAGCAGCACCACGCCCCGCGCCCACAGCTTGTCCGAAACCGCCACGCCCGCCGGCACCAGTCCATAACAGAGCGGCGTCCCCAGCGGCGGCGTAACATCGGCCGCAAACGTACCCACCCGCATCCCCCGCCCGGCCAGCGCCAGGCTCATCATCGCCCGCCTACTTAGCGCCATAACAATACACTGCCCCCTTTGTCCGAATAATGACCCGCCCATCCACCAGCGCCGGCGTCGCCAGCACGTCTTCCTCCACTTCATTCACCGCCAGTAACTCCTGCTCCGGCCCGGCTTTTAATACACTTACTTTCCCCGTATGGCTCGTAACATAGACCTTCCCATCCGCCGCCACCGGCGAGGCATAATACTTATCCGCCTCCCCCCGCAGCCGCGCCTGTTTATGCAATTTCCCCGTCGTTGCGTCCAATGTCGTCAACACCCCGCCCTCGTTGATCATGTACAGCACCCCTCGATAGACCAGCGGCGAAGGCAGTTGCGGAATCGACCGCAGGAACTTCCATGCCCGCCCGCCCCCGATCTTATACGCCAGCAGCGCGTTCTCCGCACGCATCGTCCGGATATACTGCTCCCACTCGCCCTGGTCCAATGACCCGTCCGAGTCTAAGTCAACATAGATCCAGCTACTGGTAACATGGGCCGACGGCGCTTCTGACTTACTCAACTTCCCATCCCCGTCTTTGTCAAACATCTTCAAAACCTCCGCAAACGAAGGAATCGTCAGTAACTTCCCCGCGTCGTTCTCGGGCGTGTTAAACCCATGAACCAGCACTAAGTCCCCATGCACCACCGGGACAGACTTCATCTCCGCCGGCAGTCCATCCACGCCCCACGCCACCTTGCCCGTCGCAATCTCATAGGCCTCCATCCGCAGCGATCCCGGCGCAATCACCCACTTGCCATGTACCACCGGCGTCGAATGCCCGCTCAGCGCCTCCTTTCTCGCCACGCGCCATACCTGCTCCCCATTGGCCATCGAGAACGCAGCCGCGTAGGACCCTTGGCTCTGATCCACAATCAGCACCACTTTTCCTTCGGCGATTACCGGCGACACGCCCATCCCATACGCATTGTTGAACGGCCCCATCGGCGTCCGCCACCGCTCCTCTCCGCTCACCGAATACGCCACCAATCCAAAATCCGGGAAGAACGCGACAACCGAATTCCCATCGCAGGCCACCGACGGCGACGCCGAATGGTTCAGCTTATGCAGCTTTTCGGTCCGTTGCCGCTCCACCGTCCGCCGCCACAATGGCGCGCCGGAAACCCGGTCCAGCGCCGCCAACACGAACCGCCCGCCGTCCAGCCCCGTCACGAAGATTCGCGAACCCGCCACCACCGGCGACGACAATCCCTCTGGAACCGCCGTCTTCCACACCGTCCGGAACGCCGCCGGATACGCCACGCCATCCAGAGCCACCCCCGCCCCATTCGGCCCGCGAAACATCGGCCAGTCCGCGCCCGCCAACAGCACCGGAACTATAACGAAGAGGAATCGCATTCCTGTTTATACCGCGTCGCCACCACCGCCAACAACACCGCCGCCGCCAACGACACCACCATCATCCACAAGAGCATCGGCGCGAAGCCAATCGTCTCCTTCCAGATCCCAGCCATATAGATCATCCCCGCGCTGGAAAGTCCGCCCATCATGTTCAGCAAACCCCCACCCAACCCCCGGTTCCCGCTGCCAATGACGTCATAGGCCGCCGCGAACGCATTGGCCGCCAATAGCCCCGAGAACAGCCCAAAACCAGCCGAGCACAACCGCGCCTCCCATAGCGTCCCCGCATCAAAGGTCCAGTAGGCGAATGGGGCGCTAAAAAACACCCCCGCCGCCGCCACGTAAAGCCGCGCCGGTCGCCATCGCTTCCGCAACCGGTCCGCCAGCGCGCTCCCGCCGAAAATCCCCGCCACCAGGCTCACCTGCACGAACACCGTCGCGTTCCATCCGCTGTCAGTCATCGATAGCCCGAACCGCTCCTGCAAAAACGTCGGGTACCACGCCAGCACGATCCACTGGATCGCGCAGAACGCCGCGAACGCCGCTGACAATGCCAAGTAGCACCGCGACTTGAACAACGCCGCCACCGAGCCCGCCGAGCGAGCCGCCGCCGACTCTGCATTAACCCCCGATCCGCGTACCCCCCACCACAACGCGACGCTGTAGAGCAGCCCAACTCCAGCCGCGATGAGAAACCCTTTCCGCCAGCCCAAATTGTCCGCCGCCCATCCGCCATACCATCCGCCCAACAACACGCCCACGTACATTCCCGACTGATGAAAGCCCAGCGCCCGGCTCCGCGCTCCCTCCGAATAGTGGCTCGCCAGCAACGCCAGCGCCGTCGGATAATACAGCGCCTCGGTAACCCCCATCACCCCTCGCCACACCAGGAACGAGTTCTCCGAGCCCGCCAAGCCGCAACCCAATGTCGCGCCGCTCCACAACACCAGGCTCGACACCAGCAGCGCGTCCCGCCGCCAGATGTCGGCAAGCCTTCCGGCAACCGGCATCGACAGCGTATAGACCCACATGAAGACGCTGCCGATTAAACCCAGTTTCGCCCCCGCGAATCCCAGATCCGCCTTTAGCGCCGGGAACATGCTGTAGACCATTTGCCGGTCCACGTAATTCATCGCGAAGGCGACCCAGAGGTAGGCGACTAGCGGCACCGCTTATCTCAGCCCCGCGACATCGCTTTGCGAGAACGCAGCCAGCGCATCCAAATTCAAATCGATCCCCAACCCCGGTCCGTCCGGAATCGCCAGCATCCCATCGGCGTCGAGCCTCCAACCGCCCGCGCGCAGATCATCAATGAACGGCGACCCGGTCAGATACTCCACCAGATCGGTGCCCGCGAAGGCCGAGGCGATCTGCAAGTCCGACGCCAGCCCGACAGTCGTGTTCCAGCCGTGGGGGATGAACCGGACGCCGTTATCGATGGCCATTTGCGCGATGCGCCGCTGTTCGCTCAAGCCTCCGCACTTGGTCACGTCCGGCTGTACGATGTCGAAAGCGCCCGCGGTCAACCACGGCGCGAACGACTGCCGCCGCGTCAACACTTCCCCGCCCGCGATAGGCACGCTGGCCGCCCGCCGCAACGCCGCGTAGTCTTCCAGCGCGTCCGGGTGCAGCGGCTCTTCGAACCAATAAACATCGTGGTCCGCAAGCATATCGGCGGTCCGCAAAGCCCACTTGTAATCGCCGGGCCAGTAGGCATCGGAGCCCCCGGCGTCCACCATCAAAAGCGAGTCCTCGCCCACCGCCTCGCGCGCCGCTCGAACGATAGCTTCGTCCATCGCATGGCTCTTTCGTCCAAACGGTCCCCAGCCGATCTTGAACGCCCGAAAGCCCTGTGCCTTCACCGGCAGCAGTTCCGCCGCCATGCGCTCCGGCTCGCGCATCAATAGCGATGCGTATGGCCGGATTCGCTCCCGGTACCGCCCGCCCAGCAGCCGGCCCACGGGTTGCCCGCAAGCCTTCCCGAGCAAGTCCCACAGCCCGATATCGACGCCGCTGATCGTATGCGTAATCGCGCCGCCCCGGCCCAGCCAGAACGTGTGCTGGTGCAGCTTCTCGCTCACCCGTTCAGGCTCCAGCGCGTTCTCGCCCAGGAGCAGCGGGCGCAGGATCTCCAGTGACGCTTTGACCAGCGCCTCCGACGTAAAAACTGAGCCCCAGCCGATGCCATCTTCGGTCAGCACGGCGATAATCGTGTGGACGCAGTCTTCGGGCTTCAGTTCGTTCGACCAGCCGCCCTCGGGAGTCCGTCCGCGGAGTCCATACGCGCGGACATCCTGAATTTTCAAATAGGTTTGGTTGTTCATGCAGTGTCCTTATCCGCGCCGGAATATCCGCGGCTCGGGAGTGTAGGGAAAGTCGTCGTCCAGCGGGTACAACGGCCGCCGTGCCACCGTGTGCCCAAGCCCCTTCACGTTGGCGCTGGTCGAGCCAGGGGCGTCGATATTCAGGACATGTTCCGCGCCGTCGTTGAAGAACCGCGGCTGGCAAAGCGGACTCTTGACGATGGTCATATCGAAGGCCGCCGGGTCTTGACCGTTCACCAGAAACGGCGTGCGGTCGTAGAGGCTGACCGGCCGGGAAGTCAGCACCAGCGTGTTCGGCCCAGCCTGCAATACAGCGCTAAACCCGGCGTACCAATGCTCGCCGTGCGACTCGCTGTTCATGTGGCCATGGGAGAGCACCCGCACGCGGCCCGTTACACGGATTGGAGTGAATCGCGGGTCGAGCGTACCGCCCACATTCACCGTAATCTCCCCTCCAATGCCGGCGGCGAAGCATGCCTCTACCGCCGGCGCGTCCACAATCGGAATTAGCGCCGTTCGCCGGCAGCCTTGCCGGATCAATTCAGCCAGAATCGCGTTCGAGTCGCCGGAAGCGCCGGAACTGGTCGCGTCCGCCGCGTCCACCATCACCACGCGGCCTGTGGCGTTCTTCGCGATTCGGACGCTCTCTTCCAGGCTTAGCAACGGTTGCTGAATCAAAGCCTTCGCGTCCCAGAACTCGCGCGCCATTCGGCAGCCCAGTTCGCAAGCCGCCGCTGGGTCGCCATCCGCCATCAGGAAGACGTTCGACGCTAGGTCCGGCACATCGGTAAATGGGTTGCCGATAAAGAACCCCCCGGAGAGCCCGCCGGGCGCGTTCTCAAACGCTATCGCCTCGCGCACCCAGTTGCCGAACAAACCGGTCGCCGTGATGCATTCCTGCCCGCGTACCAGCGCCGGAATCGGAATCCGGATATGGACAGGCTTGATACCGCCATCCAGCAGCCGGATCAACAAACGCGCCGCCCGCTGGCCGGTCTCAAAGAAATCCACATGCGGGTTGGTGTGGAAGACGGTGGTGACGTCGGCGTGCCGCAACATCCGGTCCGTCAGGATGCCGTGCAGATCGAGCGAGACGGCAATCGGCATCTTCTCCCCAACGATCTCCCGCGTCCGCTCCAACAGGTAGCCCTCGCAGTCGTCAACATCTTCCGATGCCAACGCGCCATGGAGGGAAAAATAGATCCCGTCGAGCGGTCCAGCGCCCCGGACGGCATCGAGAAACTCCTCCGCAACCCGGGCGAAAGCCGCAGCCGAGACGGTTCCCGTGGACGTGATGCCCCGCGCGGCGAAGCCTCCAACCAGTTCGTAGTCTGGCCGCGTAGCGAAGACGTTCATCGCCCCGCCCACTTCGGAGCGGATGGGGCGATGGTAGTCCAGTAGTCCGTCACCGCGGTTGATTAGAAAATCTTCGTACTGTGCGATGACTGGGTTGAAGGAGGAGATCTCCTGCTTACACTCGTTGATCAGAATTCGGGGCATGGCTGCTCGCCATATTTTGTCATGGAATGGGGACAAAGTGCCGCGAGCGTGTGAATGAGTTCCGCCGAATGCCGCTGATCGCCCCAATCCCGCGAGACCGCGCCACGTTCCGCAAGACCGCACCGCCACAGTCAACGCCCCCGCCATGAGCGGAGTAATTCGGTTCCTCCGCGAAGAAACAATACTGGCCGCTGATGAACGCCGATTAACGCGGATAACACGATACTTTTTATCGGCGTTGATCCGCGTTCATCAGCGGCCAATCATGCTTGCCCGTGAACCTTCCGGGTTTGCGAAAATCCCGCTAGACCGAGCCACCACGCGCTAGACCGGGCCACGGCCAGCGTGTTCGAGCGATGACGCGCCAGAAGGGGCCACACCACCCGGCACCCGTCAGACCGGGCCACAACCATCAAAACCGAGCCACGACCGTTAGGGAGTGGTCCTCCCTGTCAGTTCATTAGCCGCCGATCGACACCAGGCTCGTATCCGCGCGCGCCGCCGAAACCGGGGATTGCAGTTCCGGCATGGGTTTGGCCGAGAAGAGTCTGCGTGTCGGAATCGCTAGCCAGCGGGCCATTCGCGTCGCCCGCACGCGCCGAGCCGAATCGGTGGAGATTCCGGTGTTAGCGTACATCTGCCGATACAGCTTGGATATGAACACGAACCCGATGCGACCCTTCAAACTCGGGACGCACTTTGACCGTTGCCAGATTTCTTTCAAATCATAAAACTGATCCCAAACGCCCTGCGTCCGGGTGCGGAGATCTTCTGAGGACATCGTCGGGTGCGGCGTAAACATCTTCGGACGCACTTCATGCGGGATCAGCCAATAACGCGTGATCGGAATGCCCTGCACTTTCGGCACATTGTCGCCGAGGCTCTTCTCCCAACGTTCAAAATCGACCGTGCCGGGGAATGGCGTCAGCATGACGAACTGTGCAAAGGTGAGGTCGGCCGCTTTGGCCAACGCGGCGGTGGCGGCGAACGTGTCTTCGCGATCAGTCGGGAGTCCGAAAATGAAGCTCCCCAGAACGTGCACGCCATGAGCCCGGAATGTCTTCAGACGCACCGCCAAGCTGTCGCCCGCTTTGTTGAAGTCCTTGAAAACGGCTTTCAGGCCCTCTTCCGTTACCGACTCCACTCCAACGAGCGCCCCGAGGATGTGGGCCTTTTTCATTGCCACCAGGAACTCCACGTCCTCGCCCGCTTCCATCGTAATCTGCGTGAAGAAAACCATGTCCTTGGGCAGCAGGGCCAGTTTCTCCATGAAGTCGAACCGCTCGTCGCGAATCTCCTTCAACTCGGCCACACGCGCCGCGTTGCCTTGCTTTTCCGCCAAATGGATGTCGGTGATGGTCACCGGGTAAAAATTATCGTCGGCCAACGCAATGAAGCGGTAGCCGAGACGGCGGAGTTGGACGATTTCGTCGATGACCACATCCGCCTCGCGTTGGCGCGGCTTCTGCCCGTCCGTGCGCCAAACCGAACAGAAGGAACAATGCTTCGGGCAGCCGCGAACAGTCTGGACGGACGCCCACATGTATTTGTCGCGCCCTGCCAGATCCCATCGGGCCGGAATGAACTGCTTGCCTGAGATGCGGCCGCCGTCATAGATCTTTTGGGCGCGGTTGTTCACGATGTCATCGAGTACTTTGCTCCAAATCACATCACCGTCGCCTTTTACCACCACATGCGCGGCACCGAATTCCAGCGCCTCATCCGGATAAAGCGTCGGATGTACCCCGCCGTAAACGACGATAGCGCCCCGCTCACGGCAGTTTCGGCCCACTTGCATTCCCCGGAGAGCGTTCCCCGTGTGGATGCCGATGCCCACAATGTCCCCGGCCTGGACCGTTTCCAGATCTAACTGCTCCAAAGTTTCATCGGTGATGATCGGATCACCGTACTTCGCAGGGGTCGCGGCTGCCAAAACGTACAGCCAACGGGGTGTGATTACGCCGATGCCAAACGAAGCATCACTCGGATTTATAAGGTGAACACGCATTCAACTGGACCTCTTCTTTCCCAGCCAAGCCGGTCGATAACGCGAACTTCTCAGTGTATCAGAGAATATAGGACGAAAAACGTCCGACTTCACTCATGTAGGTTTTATATGTTTCGCCGAAGCGGGCCACAAACCAACTGCCGGAGACAAGGGCGAGGGAGAGACCGGCGGCCCGGCGAGTGACCACGGTGTCCGTCAGATTTCGTCCCAAGGAGATGAACATCCACGCGAGCCACGCGGCGGAACCGGCGAAAGTAACCGTCCCAGCCCATTGCAGGCTGGGAGATACGGGTGACGGGTCGCCGAATCCGTAGTAAAGGGAGACTGCCGTCGCAAGGCCGCAGAGCCGGATCCCGACAAGTAAAAGCCATCCTTCGTGACGGCGATTGAGTGGCTCGCGGGAACGAGCGGCCTGGAGGCGGTGAAAGCCACCTACAAGGAGTAGCGCGGCACCGATTGTATAAACTGCACTATACGGGTTCATAGTAACGACAGTTAATTACACTTTCCTGAAGATGGCAAGCGGATAGAGTGACACCGTTTCGGGGGAATTGGTAAGTTGAAGAAGCAGCGAGATGTCTAAGCCTTGGAAAACTCCGGATTTACCGTGATTTCGCCTTGTATTCGCCATAAATTGCCGGTTCCTATGCTAGTGTTGATACTAGCGACCGTGTTGGGCTATGCGGCGGAACCCCCGATCCGCTACGAATCCAGCGTGGACGCCATGGGCTCCACTTTTTCGATTACAGCGTGGGGCAGCGACCGCGGAAATTTGGCGGCAGCTGTTGAAACGGCGTTGGAAGAGGCTCGCCGCCTGGACCGGTTGTTATCGAACTACCGGCCGGAGAGCGAATGGAGCGCAGTGAACAGAGGCGCCGCCGCCGGAGGCGTGACCGTCAGCCAGGAAATGTATGACCTGCTGGCGGCATGTGTACGGTACAGCGAACAAAGCGAAGGCACATTTGACATCACGGTGGGGCCGCTGATGCGGGTATGGGGATTCTACAAGGGTTCCGGCCGCATTCCGCACCGGTCGGAACTGCGCGCCGCGCTGGCCCGGACGGGCTACAAGAATCTCTCTTTGCAGACAACGACACGTACAGTCCGATTTGAGAACGCTGGCCTCGAGCTCGATCCGGGCGGGATCGGCAAAGGGTATGCCGTGGACCGGATGGTTGCTATCCTGCGCGAGGCCGGGGTTTCGGGTGCCTTGATCAACGCTGGAGGCAGTTCGATGTACGGGTTACACACACCGCCGGAGGAGCCCCGCGGCTGGAAGGTAGTGATCCGGGACCCGAAGCGGGCGGAGCGGCACGTCGCGGAGTTGTATCTGAAGAACGAATCGATGTCGACTTCAGGGAGTTACGAGAAGTTTTTTCAGGCGGGAAAGCGAATTTATTCGCATATTATGGATCCGCGAACCGGCTATCCGGCGCAGGGTATGTACTCCGTCTCTGTTTTGGCGCCCCGGGGGATTGACTCCGAGGCGTGGACGAAACCAACCTACATTCAAGGCCGCCAGTGGGCGGCGAAACATTTACCGGCCGGTTTTCGCGCATTTTTGTGCGAGGATCGGGGGGAGGCCCAATGCGCGTGGCTCCAATGAGCAGCCGATTTCTTGATGCTTGCCGAAGGCGTCCGACCGACGTCCGTCCGGTTTGGTTTATGCGGCAGGCGGGCCGGTATCTGAAACCGTACCGGGAGATCCGGTCGAAACACACGATCCTCGAAATTTGCAAACGGCCGGATCTGGCGGCCGAGGTTACGTTGCAGCCGGTGGAAATACTCGACGTGGACGCGGCGATTATTTTCGCCGATATTCTCCTGCCGATTGAGCCGATGGGACTGAAGCTCGAGTTCCGGGCCGGGGAAGGCCCGCATATCGAGAATCCCGTCCGAACGACCAATGACGTTGACTCGCTCTCGATTTCGAATACGGATGATTTAGGCTATGTGGGCGAGTCGATTCAGTTGGTGACGCGCGCGTTGGCGGGAAAAGTGCCGGTGATCGGATTCACCGGCGCGCCATTCACTCTGGCCAGCTACATGATCGAGGGCGGGCCGTCTAAGAGTTTCTTGCAGACGAAGCGCTTGATGTACAACGATGAAACCCTGTGGCGCCGCTTGATGGGCAAGATTGTGGACGTGCTGGGGCCGTTCGCGATCATGCAGGTCGCAGCGGGCGCGCGGGCGATTCAGATTTTCGATTCCTGGGTGGGCGCGTTGTCCCCCGACGACTACGTCCGCTACGTGGCGCCGTATTCCCGGGCTTTGATTGAACGCGTTCGCTCCACCGGCGTACCGGTGATCCACTTCGGCACGGGCGCTTCCGGGTTCTTCCGCGAGTTGCACGCCGCAGGCGGGGACGTGATGGGCGTGGACTGGCGCGTCAATATCGACCAGGCATGGATGGACATCAGCTACCGTTCGGCTGTCCAGGGAAACCTGGACCCGGTGGCGCTCTTCGCTCCGCTGCCGGAATTGAAGGCAAAGGTCCACGAACTGCTGAAGCGGACGGGGACGCGGCCGGGCCACATCTTCAACCTGGGTCACGGAATTCTGCCGGAGACGCCGGTGGACCACGTGAAGGCGGTTGTGCAAATGGTCCGCGACTTTAAGCCCTAGGAGGCGCGCCGTGCCTTCCCACGTTGTCATTGGCGGCGGCATAACCGGATTGGCGGCGTGCTGGTATCTGGCTAAGGCCGGTCACCGGCCGCTGCTCATCGAGAAAGAAAAACGGCTCGGCGGCGTCATCCGAACGGACGAAGTGGATGGCTGCCTGGTGGAGGGCGGCCCGGATAGCTTTCTGGCTTCGAAACCGGCGGCGATGGAGTTGATCCGCGAACTGGGCCTGGAAGCGGACGTTATCGGCAGTAACGATCATCTGCGGATGACGTTCATCGTCAAAAACGGACGGCTGGTGCCGATGCCGGATGGCTTGGCGATGATGGTGCCGACGCAGATCATGCCGATGGTGAAGAGCCCTCTGTTCTCATGGGGCACAAAGGTCCGTATGGGCCTGGAGTATTTCCGGCGGCCGGTCGAGAATCCGCCGGAACGGAGCGTGGCGCAGCTTGTCCGGGAGCATTACGGGCAGGAGGCGGTTGACTATTTGGCCGAACCGCTGCTGGCGGGCGTCTATGGCGGGGACCCGGAGGAAATGAGCGCGGACGCGGTGCTGGAGATGTTTGTCGCCATGGAGAAGAAATACGGGAGCCTGACGAAGGGCACCTTGGCGATGCGTGCGCAGCGGACTTCGACGGGGCCATTGTTCCGGACCTTGAAGGGCGGTATGGAGCAGTTGACACAGGCGATTACGTGCCAGTTGGCGGGGAAAATGGACCGGTGTCCGGATGAAGCCGTCGCGATCCGAAAGCCGGCTTTCGGCTACGAAGTAGAGTTAAAACGGGAAAAGATTTGCGCCGGGAATGTGTTTGTCTGCTGTCCGGCGACCGCGGCGGCGGGGCTGCTGCGGCCGATGGATGAGCGCCTGGGTGAGCTGTTGGGCGGGATTCGCTATAACTCGTCCGTGACGCTGGCTTTGGGGTATGCCCAGGCCGATGTGGAAGGGAAGATCAAAGGTTTCGGCTTCCTCGTTCCGAAAGTGGAGCGGAAACGGTTGGCGGCGTGTACATTCG
>CAMDKT010000008.1 GCA_945900935.1 Candidatus Sulfopaludibacter sp. SbA3
TTCCATCAGATCGTAAGCGAGCCATTCCAGCAACTCAGGATTGACTGCCTGCCGGTCTTCGCGGAAATCATCGGCCGGTTCATACAAGCCCAGGCCGAGATACCGTTTCCAAAGCCGGTTCACGATCGTCTGGGAAAACCGCGGATTGACAGGGTCCGTCAGCAGTGTGGCAGCGTAGTGCGCGCGGCCCCGTGCGTCAAGGGGAACGGTGTTGGGAGCGCCGCTGAGCGGAAACGGGAAGCTCGCCGGAATGGTCCGCTGCATGGACCGTTCGCAGCGGATCTGCTCCATATCGCGACCGCCGAACAGCCCGGCGAAAGCAAGAAATCGCGACTGTGGCCAGGCGGCATTCTCCATGTGATCATGGCAGCTTGCGCATTTGAGCCTCATCCCGAGGAACACCTGGCCGACGTTGGCCGCACTCATCAAGGCGGCGGGCTGCGAGTCGTTGCGTATGAACGAAATCACGCGCGTGCGGTCCCCGAACTCCACTGTGCGCGCGGGATGGCCTGGCATAGCCGGATCCAGGAGTTCGGCCACCATCACATCGTAGGGGCGATTGTCGCGGAAGTTGCGTGAAATCCAATCGCGGAAATCGCCGTTGGTCGGGATGCCGCCGAGCGAGTTGTAAGCAACGCTCGCCAGCGCGTCTTCCCAGAAGGGCCGCCAGTTGGCGGCGTAGTCTTCCGATCGGTCGAGCAGACGGTCGATCAACCGCCCGCGCTTGTCGGTTGCGGTGTTGTTCGCGAACTCTCGTGCTTCGGCGATGGTTGGGATAACGCCAATCAGGTCCAGGTGGACGCGGCGAATAAAGGTGGGGTCATCGCATAGCGCCGCGACTCGGCCGTGCGGCGACCGCGCGCGGATGTAGGCGTCGATGTCTCCGGGTCCGGCAGGCTTTGGCACCCGCCCCAGTCTTTGCCTGCGCCGTGTGATGAGCGCGGGTTCGCCGGGTTGCGCCAACGCTTCGACCAGCGCCGGATCGGCGGGATCGTTACTGGTGGAGGTGGCGGGAAGCTTCCAATCGGGCCACGACACTCCGGCGTCGATCCATGCGCGCAGGCTCGCGATGTCCGCAACGCTCAGTGGTGAACCAGTGGGTGGCATACGGCCGGTTTCGGCGGTCACGCGTTGAATCAACCGGCTGGCCGCGCTGTCGCCGGCAATCACCACCGGCGATCCGGGACGGCGATCCAGACGCAACCCCGCCGCGGGCGTGGGACCGCCGTGGCATCCGACGCAACGCCGGTTGAGCATTGTCTGGACTTCCGGGCCGAGGTCGGCCGCGAAACTCGTCAGCGGCACGGCGAGCAGCAGCCGGAGCAGCGTCAGGTTTCCAAACGCATTCGTTCGCGATTCCATTTTATTTTGCGCCCCAAACGCAGAGATTCGTTCGCCATTAGCCCGACCAGCGCCGCCTGAAAGCCAATCTCCACCGGCGCCGACGGCTGACGCCGGGTGCGCACGCAATCCAGAAAATTCCTCACGTGCAGCCGGACCGAATGCTGAAAGCCCTGGGCGCTCCGCATGGATTCAACTGGCGTGGCTTCCTGACCTTTCTGATAAACGGCGAACTGCTCGCGACCGATGTCCAATCGCGCCTTATCTCCGTCGAGTTGCGTCAACTGATCGTTTTCCTGCTTGTACTTCATTGCGTCGTAATTAAGCGAGAAAACAGCCAGGAATCTTTCCGGATACTCGACGGCGACAACCAGAGTTTCCGGGGTGTCGACTCGCTCGGTGCGGACCGGCGCGGCTGTGGCGTTAACCGCGGCGGGAAAGCCCGCCCCCATCAGCATAGTGATCCCGTCGATCACGTGTGGGCCCACGTCGGTGATCGGCCCGCCGGAGTAGTCGGTGAACCGGCGCCATTCAAAGTAACGAAGCGGATCGGCCGAATGAGAAGGCGCCGATCCCTGAAACTGTTTCCAGTCCAGCGGCCCTTCCAATCTCTTAGTGCTCAGACGGAGGATGTTATCGAGCCACCACGAACGAACCATGCTGATGTGGCCAAGCGTTCCCTGCGCCACTACTTCGCGCGCCTTAATAAATAGGTCGTAGCTGCGGCGCTGCATGCCTACCTGAACGATCCTGTCTGAGCGGCCCACCGCTTCGAGAATCGCCACCCCTTCGGACGGCGAGTTGCAGAGCGGCTTCTCGACATACACATCCTTCCCGGCGGCGATGGCATCGAGGAGCATTTGTGTGTGCCAGTGATCCGGCGTCGCGATGATCACGGCGTCAATGTCTTTGTCGTCGAGGAGCGCCTTGTAGTTGCGGTAAGCTCTCGCCGAGCCCTTGGCGATCGACAGCCCGGCTTCCAGATGTGGCTCGTAAACGTCACACACCGCGCCGAAGTGCACGCCAGGCTCTTCGCGGTAGAAGTTCATCAGGTAACGGCCACGCCCCCCGGCGCCGATCACGCCCATCCTGATCCGATCGGAGGGAGGAGCCGCCACTGCGGTAGCCGTAGCGCCGGCTATCAGCAAATGCCGGCGGTTCATGCTCTCGCCTCCTTGAGCATCTTTACGAATTCGCGTACATAGAGCCCGTTGTCATGCCACGTTCGCGCGCTGACCATATTACCGTCCCGCACGCATCCTTCATCGACGAACGTCGCCCCACACACTTCAATATCGAAGCGGCACTTGGGAACAGTGGCCATGCGGCGGCCGCGAATTACGCCCGCCGTCGCGACAATCTCGGCGCCATGGCAAACCACCGCCACCGGCTTCCGCTTCTCAAAGAAGTGACGAACTATCTTGAGTAAGTCTTCGTCATAACGCAGATACTCCGGCGCGCGGCCGCCCGTCAGAAACAGGCCCGCATACTGTTCCGGATCCACGTCGCGAAAGGCAATGTCCGAGGCCAGATGGTAGCTGGCAGATTCACGGGTTAGATCCCACCCTGGTGGGACCTCGTGCATTACCAGGTGGTATATCCTGCGTTCAGGTCCAGCGACCACGGCCTGAAAGTCGTCTTCCTGCACCCGAAAATACGGATACATGGTATCCAGAGCCTCCGCTGCGTCACCGATGATGATTAGAACCTTATCCATTTGAGTTGTGTCTTCTCCTGAGAAAATATCGAAGCATTACGCCAGGACCTTTTGCACTACATTGCCGCGCACGCCCGTCAGCCGCTGGTTGAATCCCGAATAGAAATACGTTAACCGCGTGTGGTCGAGCCCCATCAAATGCAGGATAGTTGCGTGAAAGTCCGACACGTGGCAGGGCTCTGCGACGGCCATGAAGCCGATGTCGTCGGTTGCTCCCACCGCTTGGCCCCCTTTCACGCCGGCGCCGGCGAGCCACATGCTGAAGCCGTAGCAGTTATGGTCCCGGCCCGGTTTTCCCACGCCTTCACTCGTCGGCGTGCGGCCGAACTCGCCGCCCCACACAAGAAGAGTCTCGTCCCAAAGACCGGTTCGCTTGAGATCGGCAATCAGGGCGGCGATCGGCTGATCGGTCTCGCCAGCGTGCAGTTTGTGATTCGAAATACAATCCGTATGCCCGTCCCAGGTGTCTTCCATGTGGCCGCCTCCGGAATAGAGTTGGACGAACCGCACTCCCTTTTCGAGCAGCCGCCGCGTGATCAGGCATTTGCGCCCAAAATCCGCCGTGAGCTTGTTATCCAGGCCGTACATGTCGCGCGTCTGTTGGGTCTCCCGATCGATACCCACCACTTCCGAAGCCGTGGTCTGCATGCGGTAGGCCAACTCGTAAGACTGAATCCGCGCGGCCAGTTCAGACTCGCCCGCCCGGGAAGCCAGATGCTCGCGATTCAAGCGCTCCAGCAGATCGAGGGACTTTCGCTGCTCGCGGTCCGTCAATCCCTCGGGCGTTGCCAGGTCGAGCAGCGGCGCGCCCGTGCTGCGGAACAGCGTGCCCTGAGAGGAGGCGGGCATGTAACCTGCCATCCAGTTGGAAGCGCTTCCGATCGGTCCGCCTCGCGGGTCCGTCATTACAACGAAGCTCGGCAGGCTGTCGTTCTCCGACCCCAAACCATAACTGAGCCACGAGCCCAAGGCGGGCTTTCCAATCAGGATACTTCCGGTGTTCATCTGCAGGCAGCCCGAGGCATGGGCGGCCGTGTCGGTGTGCATGGAGCGGATTACGCAGATGTCGTCGGCGAATTTAGCCGTATGGGGAAACAGGCTGCTGATTTCGAGCCCGCTCTGTCCGTGCCGCTTGAACTCGAAGGGCGATTGCATCAGGTAGCCCACCGGGCGGCTGTTTGAACCTACCGGCAAATCCCCTTTGTATGGCGTCCCGTTAAACTTCGTCAGCGCCGGTTTGGGATCGAACGTGTCCACCTGGCTGGGAGCGCCGTTCATGAACAGAAAAACAACGTGTTTCGCCTTGGCTGGGAAATGAGGCCGTTTGAGCGATGCGGCCTGGGCGCCGCTCGCGAAAAAGCCGTCGCGAGAGAGCAGATCGATCAGGGCCAGTCCCGCGAAGCCGCCGCCTACCTGCCAGAGAAACTCCCGGCGTGTACGTCCGCACTGCGTGTGATTAGGCTTGAATCGGCTGATTGGCTCCATTTGTTTCTCAGTCGGGGTACACGAATTCGTTGAGGTTAAAGATCACGCGGCACATTTCCTCGAGCTTGCCGAATTTCAGAAAGCTCAACATTTCGGCTCGCTCGGCGGCCGTAGGCAGACGCGACAGGGCGAGCCGCCAGGCGTGGGCGATCTGCGCTTCGGGATCGGAGCCGGCTTCGGAAGCGATTCGCCGCGCGAAGTGCGCGGCCTGCCGGTTCACAAAATCTCCGTTGAATAGGGTCAGAGCCTGCGTCGCCACGCTAGTGTTAAGGCGGCGGGCGGAGGACCGCGTGGTGTCGCAGAAATCGAGAACTTCGAGGATCGGCACAATCATCGACCGTTTGACGTGCGCGTACACAGTACGGCGGGAGGCGTCGCTCTCGTCGAATGGCCGCCAGATCTTATCGGGATCGCTGCTCCCGGCCAGCGCCGCCTTTGGCACAAATGGGTACATGAACGGGCCCGACATTTTCGAATTCAACTGGCCGCTTACTGCCAGCATGGAATCGAGAATCGCTTCCACTTCAAGCCGCCTGTAGGGAGCTCGCCACAGCAGTCTGTTCTCCGGGTCGGCGGCGGCGTAGGCGGCGTTGCTTTGGCGGCTCATCCGATAGGCGTTGCTAGATAGGATGAGCCGGTGGAGTTTCTTCACCGACCACCCGCTGTCGACGAACCAGGACGCCAGGTGGTCGAGCAATTCGGGATGGGTAGGCCTCTCGCCCATCACGCCGAAATCGTTGGGCGTGCGCACCAGTCCCTCGCTAAAGTGGAACTGCCAGACGCGATTCACGATCACCCGGGCGGTCAGCGGATTGGATGGGCTCGCTAGCCAGCGGGCCAGGGCCAGACGTCGTCCACTCGTTCCTCCGGCGCTCGGCGCTTCGAGCGTGGCGGTATCCGGCTTCTGCAGTATGGTGGGAGTGGCAGGTGGAACCTCTGGGCCTGGCGCCGCCGCCTTTCCCCGCAGCAGCAGGTGGGTGGCGGGCGGCTTGGGGCTCGGTTCGTGCATCATGTAAGCCCGCGGAAGGTCCGGCGTGGCCTTTCGCAAAACCGCGATTTGCGCCTCAAGGTTCGCGATCTTCGCCCGAGTCTCTTCGGGCAGCGCGCCGGCAAGTTCTACGGTCAGCGCTTTCTGGTACTCGCGAATCATTTGCCGGTCGGTGTCGGTCCGTTTCGCGGGTGGCGCCAGAAAGGCCGCGCGAGCCGCGGGAGGCAGTTTGCTTCGATCGCCCTTGAGATGCGCGGTTTGGAAATCCGCTCGAAGCTCCTCGATTTCCTTGGACAGCGGCGCTATTCTCGCCTCGTGCTTGGCCAAGCCTTGCAGTTCCGCCCGCGTCCCGGCTGGCAAGTCAAACTCATCGCGTCCCTCGCGCGGCCGCTCAAGCCCATTAAATACGGCAACCATGCTGTAGTAATCGCGTGCGAGCAACGGCTCGAATTTGTGGTTGTGGCATCGCGCGCATCCGAGCGTCAAACCCAGAAAAACCTGGGACGTTGTCGAAACAATGTCTTCAAGCTGATCGAAACGGTCTTCAACCGGGTCGGCAGGTTCGGCGTCCCATGGGCCAAGGCGGTAATAACCTGTCGCTGTGAGTGTCTCGGCGTTGCTGTCCGGTATTTCGTCGCCGGCTAGTTGTTCGAGGATGAACCGGTCGAATGGCTTGTCGCCGTTGAAGGCTGCGATCACATAATCGCGGTATCGCCAGACGCTCGGCTTGATCGCGTCGCGTTCATAGCCGTTGGTTTCGGCGTACCGTACGACGTCGAGCCAGTGCCGTCCCCACCGCTCGCCGTAGGTGGGGCGGGCGAGCAGAGTTTCGGCCAGCCGGTCAAACGCCGTCGGGCTGCCGTCTTTCAGAAAGGCGTCCTGCTCGGCGAGAGTGGGCGGCATGCCGGTCAGATCGAGGTACATGCGTCGTGTCAAGGCGCCGGGTGCGGCAGGCTGTGCCGGACTCCAGCCGCGCGCCTCCAGCCGCGCCAGTACGAAAGCGTCGATCGAATTGCGCACCCAACCGGTGTTTTTTACCAAGGGAATAGCTGGTTTGCGAATCGGTTGGAAGGACCAGTGCCCCACGCCCCTTTGCAGAATCGGATCGGGCGCGCTCGAATCGCCACTGCGCGCTGGCCACACCGCGCCGGCATCGATCCAGGCCCGCACCAGTTCGACTTCCTGGGGCGTGAGGCGGCCGCCTGCCGGTGGCATGACGATTTTTGGATCGAGGCCCGCAACGTAGCGGAAAAGCGGGCTGCCGGCACTGTCCCCTGGGAGAACGGCCGGGACGCCGGAATCCCCTCCGCGAAGCGCGGCAGCTCTCCCGTCCAGCCGGAATCCTCGAACCTGGAGCTTGGCGCTATGG
This sequence comes from Candidatus Sulfopaludibacter sp. SbA3, assembly GCA_945900935.1. Taxonomy (GTDB): domain Bacteria; phylum Acidobacteriota; class Terriglobia; order Bryobacterales; family Bryobacteraceae. The sequence goes on from CAMDKT010000008.1 coordinate 6,901, forward strand.
CAGGAATGGCACCTGGCTTCAAAGATGGGTTGAATATCGCGAGCGAAATCGGCGGCTGACAGCAGTGCGGCCTGCGCGAGGAACAAGCAAGAGAGCCCGCGTGCGAACTTCCCGCAGACCATGGCCGCGGACTGCAAGCCGTATTCCCGCACCCGAAAAGTCAGTATCTTTTCCATTAGAATTATGTCTGCTTCGGAGCGAGCATCTAGGACACGTAGCCACATGCCGAGAGCAGCGTTCTCTGAACCGCAAGGTCGTGCGCAACGGAATAGTCGGGACGTTTCTCTCCCCGCATGATAGCGGCCATGTCTTCAAAATCCGGAGTGAATACAGGGTGCGTATCCGGTGGCAGCGCGATATCGTGCTTGCCTTTCGGGTAGGGCCCGGCTGCCTCCCGCAAGTCGGTATAGCCCCGGTACGGGGAGAATGGCTGCACCACGAAGGTTCCGTTGGTCCCAAGAATTTCAAAGGTCCGATAGGCGTTCCCGTTCGGCTGTTGCGCCGCCACATAGACCTCCGCCATGGCCGTGTCGAACTCGAACAGGGCGAACGTATTGTCGGCGAGATCGTCCGGAATCGGGGAATGGTGGTGGCACCGCGCGGTAATACGTTTGGGTTCGCCGAGCAGGTCAACGATGCGATCGATCAAATGGCAGCCGAGTTCAAACATCATCCCGCCTTTGAATGCGGCCAGCGGTGCGCGCTGCTCCGGTCTCAGCGCCTGATTGATGGTCGCCCGCACCATATAAACATTTCCCAGCCAGCCCTTCCGGCTGGCTTCCACAGCGTCGCGCAGAACGGGATGGTAGCGCCACTGGTACCCCATCTGCACTACCAGCCCTTTGCGCCCAGCTTCGATCAAGAGGCGCTCCAGTCTCTTCGAATCGGTCCCGGGTGCTTTGTCCAGATGCACGAACTTGCCTGCCGCCACGGCTTTTTCCGCGTGGGCAAGGTTTTCCGCCATGGTGGACTCGACCGCCACCAGCCTGATGCTGGAATCTGACAGCAGTTCTTCGTCGGTCATCCAGCGAAGGCCGGAGAAAGCGGCGCCCTGCGGCCGGCGAAGCGGGTCCGTTTCGCAGACGCCCACCAGTTCCACGCCTTTCATTTGTTGCAGTGCCGTGATCTTGCCTGCAGCATGCGCGTGTCCCGTCCCAAGTACGGCGGCGCGGATCGGTTTCGCCGCCGAAAGGGCTGTCACAGTGGTAGTAGCCGATAATAGCGCTCTTCGAGTCATACGCCCTCTTTATTAAACATTTACAGCCGCATGGAAGGCGTTGAGCGCCTTGGTCAAACTGGCCACCTGTTCGCCGGCAGGAAAATACTCCATCGCTACATGCCCTTTGAAACCCGTTTGCCGAATCGCCTTATACACGTTGGAATAGTTTATCTCGCCCGTACCGGGTTCGTGACGCCCTGGGTTGTCAGCAACGTGAAACGTCGTTACCCACGGCGCCGCTTCGATGAGAGTGCGAATGGTATTCCCGGCCTGCACCTGCTCGTGATAGACGTCGAACAGGAGCTTGACGTGTGGATGGTCCACTTGCCGGGTCAGCTTGAGCCCTTCGACACAACTATTCATGGGAAATTCCTTCCGATCCACTAGCGAGTTGAGCGGCTCGAGATCCAGGATCAATCCGGCTTGGGTGGCCAGGTCGCCGGCTCGCCTTGCGCCTTGGACCACTCCACTGGCGGATCTTCTCCTCCTCGGTAGCCGGTGCCGGCAGGACCGGCGCGTTGCCCGTCACCGCGCCCTTAATGAACTGCGCGTGTGCTCCGCGGAACTTCCCGATCCCGGCCGAGTCCAGCATCTGATTCGCCTTAAGATACACGGGCCCATAACGCTGCTGAAAGCCGAAAGTGATGTTTAACTTCCGATCCGCGCCATCAGCCGCGCGCATGACCCGCTTGCAGCCTGCCACATCGAGACCTGCCGACTCTTCAATATAGATGTGCTTTCCGGCTTTGACGGCAGCCTCGAAGTGCTCAGGATGCAGAAACACCGGCGTGGCGATGATCACCGCGTCCACATCGCTCGTAAGGAGATCTTTGTAGTTCTTGAGAACCTTGGCGTCAGGGGCCGGGATTTTCGCCTTGGCCGCTCCGATGCGGTCGTCAAAAATGTCGCAGATAGCCACCAGTCGAGCACGGGGATCTTTCACCACGACGCTGGCGTCGTATATGCCACGGCCTCCGGCGCCGATGAGTCCCACTTTCACCGCGCTATTCGCGGCCGTTCCTCGCGCCGCCTGGCATGGAACCAGCGCAGCGGAGAGGACGAGAGTGCGTCTATTTAGACCGGACATGTTTGTGTTCCTCGCGAACCCCTTCAAGATAGCGGCCGATCCGGGCTGTCTAGCAACTCGCGGGCCTAGAACGTCAGCCTCGCGTTGAGTTGCAGGGTCCGTGCGACCGCAGACGTCAAGCGCCCAAAGTTTCCGGCGTTGACATCGCTGCTGACTCCCGTGAAGTTAGTGTGGTTGAGCGAATCGAACACGTCCGCGCGGATCTGCAACCGGTAGCGTTCGGTAATGGCGAGGTTCTTCGCGAGCGAGAGGTCCAGGTTCAACAGTCCAGGAGCGCGCAAAGCTCCGCGGCCGAGGTTGCCGTTCCGCTCAGGAACGCCGCTCAATCGGACCGTTGGCACCGCCTGGAACGCAGCGCGATTGACATACTGCAAAGTCTCGCGGTAGTTGTCAAGAACGGCTGAGCCGCTAATGTAGTCCGGCCGGCTGCCATTGAAGGGCGAAGACTGTATCAGGTAAAGCGGCAGACCTGAATTGGCCGTAAGGATTCCGCCGAACTGCCAGCCTCCGATGAGGAGGCGCGAGCCGCGGCTGGTGGAGGCTGTTAAGCGCGCGAAGGGCAGCTCATACAGGAAATCCGATACGAACGCATGGCGCATGTGAGAGGGCGGCGGACCTATGTCGTCCTGCCGGCGGTCTTGCGTTGTGTTTCCCAGGTGCGCCAAGTCGCCTGTCTGATAAGAAAGAAGGCTGGACCAGGTGTAATGGGCGCCAAAGGTCAGGCCGGAGCCGAACCGCTTGCGCAGCGATGTCTGCATGGCGTGGTACGAACTGGAATCCGCGGGCGACAGGAATGTGAACTGGAGGAAGCGGGGATCCGGACGGACGCCGTTCTGGCGATCCACCAGGTTCATCTCGCGCTTGAAGGGCAGCTTGAGGCCTCTGGTTCCGGTGTAGCTGGTCTCCAGGGCAAGGCTCGAAGTGAGCTGCCGCTGCACCGAAAGGTTCCACTGCAGCGAATACGGATTGGGATAGTTACTCGAGATCGCCGTGCCGCTGTCCGGGGCGTTCGGATTCACGTTGAATCTGGCGTAGCCTTGCGCGTTGGTATTCGGATAGCGTAGCCCTAGCTGCTGGCCTTCCACGCGCCCAAGCGTAATGTCGTACGGGGTGGTTTTGGTGTTGCGAACCGAGTCCATCACCAGGAACAGGGCCGGAGGTGAGATGAACATCCCAGCGCCGCCGCGAACTACCGTCTTGGCAGTGCTATCGACGGTCCAGGCAAAGCCGGCCCGGGGCGAAAAGTTGTTTTTATCCGAATTGTAGATGCTTTCGGCGGGGCGGTATGCCCCGAAGCCCGTCGGTTCGCCGCGGACGAAAAGCCGCCCGTCTGTCGCTGTCGGCACCGAATTGTAGTCATAGCGAACACCGAAGTTCAAGATCAGCCGCCGACTTGCCCGGAAGTCGTCCTGAACAAAAAAGCCAAGCTGCCAGTTGCTGACATCGATCGGGTTTTCACCAGCCCAAAACGTCATGGAACTGGGGATATTGGCGAGAAAGTCGTCCACGCTGGCGTAGTTGAAGCGTTCCTGCAAGGTGCGCGACCGATAGGTGAGCCTCCGAAGGAAGTTTGCGCCGGCTTTTAGTGAGCTGCGCCCGCTTGTGAGGGCAAACACCTGCTCAAAGCTTTGGTTGTGGCCGCCCTTGTTGTGATCTTCGCCGCACCCGCCGAATCCAAAACCTGAATTGGCCAGCGAGTTCAGGCACGGCACGCTGAGGAACTCCCCAATTCCGTCTTTTCGCTGCATGTCCATGTTGTTGTGCCCGAACCGCGTTTCCGAGCTCCAGCGCGCCGCAGCGTGGATGAAGCTCGCGCTGCCGATCTCGCTGATATAGATAAATCCACGCGGGTTATTGTAATTCAGCCGCGGCGTCTCCTGATAGGGGCGTCCACGAGTGTATCGAAGTGACAGGCGATTGGCGTCGCTGATGTTGTAGTCCACGCGGACGACGCCGTGATTGTCATGTGCCGGATTCGCATGGGCATTCTGATAGAACCCGGCGACGGCAGCCGGGGCCACGGGGGAGTTGGGGAGAGGCACGAGGTCGAGAAACCGCTTGTACGCCGGAACTGCCGCGATTGCCACGTTACGGAACTCCTGTGTGGGCAGGAAGCCATTCACCGAAACGCGCCCCACCTGACGGTATCCTTCGTACACGCCAAAAAAGAAGAGCTTGTTTCGGATGATCGGCCCACCCACGGATCCACCAAACTGGTTGAAAACCAGGGGAGCCTTGGTAACCAGGAACTGGTTGCGGGCGTTCAGGTTTTCCGTCTGGTTGTTGGCGAACAGACTGCCGTGGAACTCGTTAGTTCCGCTACGGGTTATGACATTGATATTGCCGGAGAGGGTGTTGGCTACCTCTGCCGACATGATGCCCTTCACTACGTTGACTTCCGCAATCGCTTCGGTACTTACGGCTTTGATATAGTTCTGCCCCTGATACATCGCCAGTGTGTTGTACTCTGGATCCCCGGCCGCGTCGGTCCCGTCTACGGTGATGCTGATCCCGGCCGAAGGCAGGCCGTTCAGCGAGATGCCGAAAGTGTTGCCCACGCCAGACTGCGAAACGCCCGCGCCGAGGTTTAAAAGGGTAGTCCAGTCCCGTCTGGCCACCGGCAGTTCCCGGACCTGTTCCGTTCTAACGTTTTCGCGCTGCTCCGCACTGACGGTGTTCAGGACCGGAGGCCCTTCGACGACAGTTACCGAATCGGCAGTGGCGCCGATCTGCAACGTGAAGGTTAGCCGCACCCGCTGGGATGCGCCGAGTTCGAGGTTGGTCCGACGCTCCTCGCGGAAACTCGTTCCCTTGGCAGAGACTGTGTACGAACCGACGGGAAGGAATGTGAGGATGAATTCGCCCTTGCCATCGGTGATCGCCCTCGATACAGATTGGGTGCCGTCGTTGGTAACGGTGACCGTGGCCTGCGGGATGGCGGCACTGGAAGGATCCAGCACCGTTCCGTAAAGAGTGGCCGTCGTCACTTGGCCGGGCAGTGAGCCCGCCAGGAGTGTCAACGCCAGAACTAGCTTTGGGGAAATACCTACCATACGAATCTTCATAATCTGTAGTATTCCTGAAACCTTTATCATTCTCAACTGGTGAAAACAATACATTAATCAATTCGTTTCTACAAGCTCCCTTTCGTTCCTCAGATCGCTCCTCAACGCTCTTTTTCGCTCCCTTACTCTCCGACTTGTTCCGCCAGTCGCCCGTGTACGGTCGCTGGGGGGAGGCTGGCTCGCCGCAGGATCCGCAAGGCGGAGTTTCCGGTTGCTGTTTTCGCGGACGAAACGCAGGGCCCGGATGAGAGTAGTGTCTTTCGGTGCGCTTGTTATCGAGAAACTAGAGCCGAATTGACCCTTCCAAAACCTTAAGTTTTCGGTGAACTTTTCGGTACGGTGTTTCGAGTCTCCGAAGATTCTTAAGACGGTAGATTGCGGAGCCCCCGCTTTTCACGCTCTCCGATGTGGGGTTGCTAGCGTAGCGTCCAAGATCTCAACCCGTGCCGTCCTCGGTTACTTTTGGGACCCAATCGAACATTGTAGATTGGGTGTTCCAGCGGAGCGAGCCGGTTAGGGCGAACCCTTGAACCCGGCTCACAATGCAGATTAAGGCAACACCTTTCATCAAATCAGAACAAGTAGCGGTGCCAACCCCTGCGACTCGATCAAATTCCGATCTTCTCAATCTCCTCCAAAGTGAGCACATCCGAGGGCCGGTCGTATAACTTGGTGGTCCGCGGGGAGGCGTGCGCGGCAATGGCCTGCGCCTTCTGAGTGCAGCACAAGGTCGGGGGTCGGTCGAAAAACCACCTTTGAAATCAACATCGGCCTCGATGGCCTAAACCGGCGAGACGCGCAAAACCTCAATATTTCGATCTGGGAAAAACGAGTTTGAGCGGACGTTGTCCTTTTATATCCACGATTTACAGCGCTCACCCCCGACCTTGTGCTGCTCTCCGGGCCGCCCGGCAAATCAACGATCCTTCTTTTTCCGATCCTCCCGCCTGTTGGCATGCCGCCCGCTGCCGTCTCCGTCGTCCAGAAACCCGCCGGCCGGATTGAGTTTGTCGAGCGCCGCTTGTAGCTTTTTACGCGCTGCGATCGTCGCGTTGTCGTTACTACCGGTCACCTGGGTTTCGGCAAACGGCGCTTGGCTCATATCGAAGAGCGCGCCCTCCTGATTCAACTTCCAGCGCGCGTCGCGTACATACCATTTCCGCGCCAACTGGATGAAGATCCACTCGCGCGGCTGCCCTTTGCGGCCTTGCCACTGCGGTGCTTGGCTGCGTCCATCCATGACGGTGTCGGCTGGGGGCTTCGCACCCGCCAGTTCGGCGAACGTCGGGAAGAAGTCGGTTGAATCAATCAGGTCGGCCGAAACCTTGCCCGCGGGAGTCTTGCCAGGCCAGTTCACGATCAGCGGCACGTTAGCGCCACCCTCGAGCATCGACCCCTTCTCTCCAGACAAGCGCCGCCCCTGAATCGTCCCTTCGTCAGCATAATTACCACCCGTGCCGTTGTCGCCGACGAAAACGATCAAAGTGTTTTCCCGGAGCTTCAGGCGGTCGAGTTCGGCAACCAGTTTGCCTATCAGCTTGTCCATGTACCGGATATTGTCGGCGTAGTGATCCTTGCTGTCGGGCGCGCTGTCGGGTGTCGGCAGAATCTCCGAATGGACATGCGACATCGAGTAGTAGGCATAGAAGGGCCGGTCGCGATGACGCGTCATGAAATCCACCAGATAATCGTGCATCACGTCCGGCAGGTATAGTTTGTCTGCCAGTGGCTTCTTCACGCCGTTGAGCTGGTAATTCTTTCCCTTGTCCTGCGAATTCCAGTAGGCGCCGCTGCCTGTGAACTTCAGATGCTCGTCGAAGCCGAACTCGGCCGACCCAAGGGGAAGTTGGCCCCACTTGCCGATCATGGTGGAAGTGTAACCGGCCTGTTTCAGCACCTTCGGCATGAAGGTTTCCTTGGCGGGCGTGATGCGGCCCGTGGCGTCCTGATTCGTGGCGCCCGTGCGGAACGCATAACGGCCGGTCATGATCAACGCGCGGGAAGGGCCACACAGCGGCGCAGTGTAGGCGTGCGTGTAACGCGTGCCGCCGGCGGCCAGACGGTCCAGTTGTGGCGTCTGGTACTTGTCGGCACCATAGCAACTGAGTCCGTTCACACCCAAGTCGTCAGCGAGGACAAAAATAATATTGGGCTTCCTCAAACCCTGCGCCAAAGGCGTGGCAGCGCCAGCCAGCAAGCCCGCCGCCACTTTCAGAATGTCTCTACGATTCATTCCTTCTATTGGAGCAGATCTGTGCTAGTCTTCGGCACTGCTCCGGCGTTGCTGCAACGGTTGCTACGGCTCCAATACGTAATGAGCGGCGTAACCGCATGAGAGCGGAAGGCTGTCATCGGCCGTGCAACGCACCACCAATTGATACGCCCGCGGAAACCCGGACAGACCATCCCTTTGAAAGTGACGCTTCAGTTCGAGCAATCGTTCGGGCGATGCGAAAAACTCGACAGCTCCTTGCACACCAGCCTGAGATACCCCCGAAACCAACAGCGTGCGACGATTTTCACCGGAAGCCGCGGCCGTCGGAAGGACAGTAAGAATGCCATACACCTCAGCAGGGTCACCCGGCCGGCCCTCCCGCCGGGAAAAGGCGGGCGGATCGGTCGCCCGGTTTCGCCGGTCACGGATGACCAGCCGGTTCTTCACCGGGTCATGGGCAACCGTTAAGTGAGCACGGTTCATCAGTTGTGCCGCGGCGAACGAGTTAAGCGGGTCGCCGAACAGCACCACATTCCGGTTGCGGAAGCTCGCAAGCGGAGTCGTCCGCTCTGGCAGTACCTGGTAATGCGCGCCCAAGCTACGCAAGGTAGTGGACACCAAGGCTACTCCACCAACGACGCCCAACGAGGCCACGTTTGTGGCAGGGCGCATCGATAGCACGGCGCCTTCCGGGAGAGGGTTTGTCTTTCGGTAGTGAGGGTAAATCTCGGATGGCGCCGGGAATGTGGGCAGTCCGCTGTCAGTCGAGAAGCCTCCGGGACGAACCATCATATGGAAGCTGCTGGCGATACTGATGAGGACGTTTCCCTGCGACCCGGCGAGCGGTCCCCAAGCCTCTTTTAGAATCGCAGGGGGATCGGCACTATGAGTTGAGGTTGGCCCGGTGAGCCACATCGCTCCTGCTCCCAGGATTAGGCCGGCAAGGGCTGCCGCGACGATCCTGGCCCAGCCGTTTTCAGTTGCTGGGGGCGGGGTGGCTGGAACTGCCGAAGCAGCAGCGATTTCGGGCGCGGCCGCCGGCTGGGCACTCGGCTCCGTTCGAAGGCGGAACACGGGTATATAAGAGCCCTTCGGCAGGTCAATCCGAATCTCGCAATCGGCAAGCTCGTCGGCATAGACCTCTTCAAGCTTCTGGCGAAGTTCGAACGCGCGACGGCGTACGGAGGAGTCGGCGGTTGTGGAGTAAGACGGCGAACGGCCCAGCGCGTCCACGCCGATCGAATACTCCTTGATCTCATCCGTGCGGCCCTCGATCTCCAGCTTGCAGACATAGCGAAGGAAGTTCTTCAGTTGTTCGCTGCGGGCGAACGCGTTGCTTTCCAGCACGCGGCGCAGAGCTTCCTCCCGATCCGCCGGGGCAGTGGCCACCGATCTTGTCATTTCGTTCACCTATAATTCGTTCACCTATAAAAGGATATCCAACTTGCAGCAACCCGTTGCAGCAACCGTTGCGACACCAAGAGGTGTCTGGCTATCTGCGGTCTAGCCTGGATACTGTAAGGATAAGGTGGAGGAGTTTCATGAACAATTTTAGGAGATGTTTGGCGGCCCTGGCTCTGTCGGCCGTAATCTCGTTGGGGCAGGAATCTAGAGGCGTCATCGCGGGCCGTGTGGCGGACTCCTCCGACGCGGCCATCGCTGGCGCACAGGTTCGCGCAACAAGCGTCGAAACTGGAATCGCTACGACGGCCGTCTCGGGCGACGGCGGCACGTTTCGTCTTCCCTTTCTCAACCCCGGAGTCTACAAGGTTACCGGGGAACTCACAGGTTTCAAGAAGCTGTCGCTGGACAGCGTCGAGGTCCGCGTCGGCGAGACGCTCGATCTGGTTCTGCGACTGGAAGTGGGCAGCGTGACCGAGACAATGGAAGTGAGCGGCGCGGCTCCGCTGCTCGACACCGGTACCGCGTCGGTGGGAACGTTCATGGACCAGCGCCGTCTGCAGGAATTACCCCAGCGCGGTGGCAACCCCATGGAACTGGCCCGCTTAGCGCCCCAGGTAGTGAATCTGACGAACCTGCGCGCGATGAAGGCCTCGTCACCCAGCGGGACTTCACAAATCGCCGTCGCCGGTGGACCGCGTTTTAACACCGAATTCCAGATCGACGGCATCAGCAACACGACCGCCGACCTCGGCGATGGCCGAGTGCGCGTGGCGTTCATTCCGCCTTCGAGCGCCGTCTCGGAATTCCGCTTAGAGGTTTCACCATACGACGCGACCTTTGGCCACACCCCGGGGGCGACGGTCAACATCAGCACACGCAGCGGAACCAACGACCTGCATGGGGACCTCCGTTACTGGTTCCGCAACTCGGCCCTGGATGCCCCGAACTGGTTTGAAAATCGTAACGGCGTCAAGCCGGCGATTTACCAGGACAACCGCTACGGTGCCTCAGCCGGTGGACCGCTATGGATCCCCAAAGTCTACAACGGACGCAATCGCACGTTCTGGTTTTATGCCTATGAAGGGAATCAGTGGGGCAGGCCGACATCGTCCACGAATACGGTTCCATCGCTGGCACAGCGAACCGGCGACTTCTCGGCGCTGCTGACCATCCCCAATGGCAGCCGTTACCAGATCTTCGATCCCTTTTCAGCCCGGACCGCAGCGGGCGGCCGGGTACAGCGGGATCCTGTTCCCGGCAACGTGATCCCCCGCAGCCGGCTCGATGCGGTGGGCTTGAATCTGATCAACCTGTACCCGGCTCCGAATCTGCCCGGGCGGAACGACGGAGCGAATAACCACTTTTACTCCGACGTCCGCAAGCAGGAGTACAACACAAACTTCGGCCGGATCGATCACCAGTTCAAGGAAGGGCACCGCCTGTTCTTCCGTATCCACCACTACGACTGGGTCAGCGGGCAGGACCGCTATGGCCTTCCAGTGTCGCGCTTCAATACGCGTTCGGGGCGCAAGGGTTTGGCGCTTGACGATGTGCTGATCCTGAGCCCCACCATGGTGCTGAATCTGCGGTATGGCCTTTCCTATGGCGACATGGGCGAGTCTCGGCAGACGCAGGGAACCGACTTGACCACTCTGGGTTTTTCCCGCGCGCTTGCCAGCCTGGTGGATCCATCCCTTTCCACCGTGCCGCGGGTGCGGGCCGGGGCGTACTCGCCGCTTGCCGAGTGGAACAATGGCGATGGAGCCAACAGCAGCATCACGCACACCGTGCAAGCCAACTTCACCAGCATGCGTGGTGCCCACAGCATCCGCTATGGCTTGGATGCGCGGCTCTACCGGGGCTTCGGTACGCGCACGCCGCTCGCCAATTCGCCCGACCTCAACTATTCGAACGCCTTCACTCGCGGCCCTCTCGACAACGCTGCGCCCGCCGCCATCGGCCAGGAACTCGCCGCAATGCTCTTTGGTATCCCCGACGGCCAGATGGAGCGCACGGCGACGACCGCGTTTCAGGACACCTACTACGCGCCTTTCCTGCAGGACGACTGGCGCGTGAACTCACGCCTTACGCTGAACCTCGGGCTGCGCTACGAATACGAGGTGCCAATCACCGAGCGTTACAACCGCCTGGTGGCCGGGTATGACTCCGCCAGCGCCAATCCCATTGAGGCGCAGGCGCGGGCGAACTATGCCTTGAATCCGCTGCCGGAGTTGGCGGCTTCGGCCTTCCGTACCATTGGCGGGCTCAGTTTCGTCAACGCAAATGGCAATGGCCGCAGCCCGTTCAAGGGTGAGAAGGATAATGTTCTGGTGCGCGCGGGTCTGGCCTACAAGCTAGGGGGAAGCACCGTTGTCCGCGCCGGATACGGCACCTACTTCGATACGATCGGCGTGAACCGCACCACCCCGCAGCAGACGGGCTTCAGCCAATCGACACCGATTCAAGCCTCCCTCGATAACGGATTAACCTTCGTCGCAAACAACGCAAATCCTTTCCCGCAGGGGCTGATTCCAGTTCGGGGCGCCAGCGCCGGCCTGGCAACGAGTCTCGGACAAGGCTTCTCTTTCTATGATCCGAATCTGAAACATGGCTATTCGCAGCGCTGGTCCCTCAGCCTCCAGCACATGTTGCCGGCACAATTCCTGGGCGAAGTGGGTTACGTGGCCAACCGCGGCACGCGCCTGTCGATTCAGCGTGAGTTCAACGCGACGCCGAATTCGGCGTTGAGCCGTAACGCATCGCGCGATCCCGGGACCATCAACTCCCTTTCGCAGCAGTTCCCCAATCCGTTTTTCGGCTTGGCACCGTCCTATCCGAGGATCATCACACGCGCCAATCTGTTGCGGCCCTACCCGCACTTCGGCGGTTTGACCGCTAACGTACCGGATGGCTATTCGTGGTATCACTCGCTGCAACTGCGCACCGAGCGCCGCATGAAGAACGGCTTCAGCGTGCAGGCTTCCTACGTATGGTCGAAGTTCATGGAAGCGTTGGAGTATCTGAATCCAGCCGACGCACGGGCGTACGAAGTGATCTCGGACTCAGACCGTCCGCATCGCATCTCGGTAAGTGGCATCTGGGAACTTCCGGTGGGCCGCGGTCGGAGATTCGGCAACGGCATGGCCAAGCCTGCCGATTTCCTGTTGGGCGGATGGCAGTTGAACGGCGTTACGATTGTGCAATCGGGTCCACCTCTGGGCTTTGGTAATTCGATATTTCCAGGCGACATCAAAACTATCCCGCTCTCCGGCTCGGCACGCAGCGTCGATCGTTGGTTTGCGACCGAAGGCTTTGTTCGGGATGCCAGCCAGCAGAGGCAATTCAATGTCCAGGATTTTCCGATACGCTTCAGTGGCATTCGCGGCGATGGGCAGCGCGCGTGGGACTTTTCTCTGTTCAAGACGTTCCCGGTCAAAGAGCGTGTCAAGGTGCAGTTCCGCGCCGAACTTTACAACGCGTTCAACCAGGCGAGTTTTAACGCACCGAACCGCACTCCTACCAGCGCGGCGTTCGGAACCGTCACCGACACGCAGTCGGAAGCCAAGAACTGGCAGTTTTCACTATTCGTGAAATTCTAAACCTCTGATGAGTATGTGATAAGGATGCCAACTTTGAAACGCCGAGACTTCATAGCCGTTGCCGCCATGCCCTTTGTACAAGCAGCACCTGCAGCCGATGCGCCAAACGTGCTTTTTGTCATCTGCGACCAGATGCGCGCAGATGCGTTGGGCTTACTGGGGAATCCCAACGCCCGCACTCCGCATTTGGATAAGTTGGCCTCCGAAGGCGTCCTGTTCGAACGATGTACTTCCGCGAATCCAGTCTGCGTGCCTTCGCGCAAGTCGATGTTCACGGGCCTCTATCCGCATCACCACGGGAGCCTGACGAACGAGCACGACAGTTTTCTTCCGCTACGCGACACCATGCTCGGGTACTTCCAGAAGCAAGGCTATCGAACGGGGTACTTCGGAAAGAACCACACCTTCACCAAGGAGGCCATGGCGCAGTTGGAAGCCACCGGAATTCGGGATCGGGAGAAGTTCCGCGCCTACGATCCTGATGTCACCCCCTGGTGGCACGCTTCTGCGCCGTGGCCAGAAGAGAAGTGCCATCCGCATTTAAACACTGAAGACGCACTCCGGTTTATCGGCAGCGTGAAGCCGGGCGAGCGGTTTTTCGCCACCGTCAGCTACTTCGATCCGCATCCGCCGTATTTTGCACCACCGCGCCATTTGGCCAAGATCAGCGCGGACAAGATGGTGATTCCGAAAACGCCTCTGGCGGACGCCCTCAGCCCGCGCCTGGCGGAGCATTCCCGCGGCATGGGTTTTGAGCGGATGACCGATCAGGTGATCCGCGAGACGATGCGCCACTATCACGCGGCCGTCGATTGGGGCGTTGACGAACAGGTGGGCCGCTTGATGGCCGGATTGCGCAGGGCAGGGCATGACCGGAACACCATCGTGGTGATGGTGTCCGATCACGGCGACTTCATGGGCAACTACCACATGGTGCGCAAAGGCATGTTCCTGCAGGAAGCGCTGCTGCACGTGCCGATGATTTGGTGGGCGCCGGGCCGCTTCAGCCGCGGCGTACGCTCCACGGCGCCAGTGCAACTCACGGATATCTATCCCACGCTGGTTGAACTCACGGGCGGTAAGGCGCTTGAATCGACCGACGGAGTGTCGGCGAAAGCGGCGCTCGCAGGCGGCGAGCCCAGGCGCAAGACAATGTACGCGTCGGCCGGTTACGGGGAACTCGACGCGGCGAAGTTGAAGGCGGGCGAGGGCCAGGATGCGCTCCATAAGCGTGTCTTTGACCAGGAGATGCAAGAGACGCACCGCACGGCCATGATCCGCGAAGGCGAATGGAAGCTTATCCTCAGCGAAACGCGTGGGCCGGAACTCTACCATCTGCCTGGTCGCTCGCACGAGACGGTGAATGTCGCCGAAAGCCCGCAGCACGCGGCGGTACGGAGAGACCTCGAGAAGAAGATGGGAAAATGGTGGACGTGGTGAATCGGCGAATCTTTTTGGGCGGATTACCGCTTGCTCTATGCCAGCGGTCAAGCGGGGCTGCGGCGTTTGAGGTTGCGCAGCTTGATCGCGCGCGGGTGCTGGCCGATGCCCGCCGGTACCTTGGCGCAAAGCCCGCCACCGTCACGGCCTCCCGCAGTCCGCGTAGCGCGGGCGAGCCCAACGATTTCTTCTCCGAAGGCGACTACTGGTGGCCCGACCCGAAGAATCCAGACGGACCCTATATCCGTCGCGACGGCATGACAAACCCGGCCAACTTCGTGGATCATCGCAACGCGATGATGCGGCTGAGCGTGGAAGTACCCACGTTGGCCGCAGCCTGGAAGCTGACCAAACAGCGCCGCTATGCTGATCATGCCGCGGCCCAGCTTCGCGCGTGGTTCCTCCATCCGGCCACGCGGATGACTCCCCACTTACAGTTCGCACAAGCGATCAAGGGCCGGTCCACCGGGCGCGGCACCGGAATCATCGACACGATTCACCTCGTCGAAGTGGCGCGGGCGGTTCCCGTCGTGGCCAACTCTGGCGCATTGCATGCCAATGAAGTGGCTGGGGTAAAGCGGTGGTTCGCGGAATACATCGAATGGATGCGCACCAGCAAGAACGGCATTGAAGAGCGCGACGCGAAGAACAATCATGGCACCTGCTGGGTGATGCAGGTGGCCGCCTTCGCCGAACTTACGGGAGACCACAAACGCATGGCCGAGTGTGCCGAGCGCTTCCGCAGCTTACTGGTGCCAGTGCAGATCGCGCCCGATGGAAGCCAGCCACTCGAAGTGAGCCGGACCAAGCCCTACGGCTATTGCCTTTTTAATCTTGAAGCGTTCGCTACGCTCAGCCAGATCTTGTCGGCGCATGGGCATGACGCATGGAATTTCCAAACCGCAGACGGGCGAGGTGTACGCCAGGCCGTCGACTACATGTTCCCGTTCATCGCCGACAAGCAAAAGTGGAAACACCCACCCGATGTAATGTACTTCGATGAGTGGCCGATGCGCCAGCAAGCGCTGCTATTCGGCGGGCTCGCCTTTGGCCGTGATGACTACCTCAATGTCTGGAAGCGACTCCCCGCTTCATCGACAGTCGAGGAAGTCATCCGGAACTATTTCATTCGCCAACCTATTCTGTGGACCTAAACATGACAACATCACTAACTCGCCGACAATTGTGGTTCTCGCAAACCTCGAAGTTGCTGATAAGTTAGGGGTTGCCTTCCTTTTTTCGATTCCGATGTTCGCCTTCTTTGGTCGCGCTGGCGGCAGTTTTCTTGGCTTTCTTTCGCCATCATACGGCGCTTCAGCTTGAGATTCTGGCTCTTCGTCACCAGCTCGGTGTTCTGCAACGATCGGTGAAGCGGCCGAAGCTGACAGTCACTGATCGATTTCTCTGGGCTTGGCTGTCGACTATTTGGAGGGAATGGCAGTCGAGCATCGCCATTGTGAAGCCGGCGACGGTGATTGGTTGGCATCGCAAGGGCTTCCGCCTGTTCTGGAGGTGGAAAATTCGACAGGGAAACCCGGGTCGCCCCGGAGTTGCAAAGGATGTCCGTTCCTTGATTCGTGCGATGAGCCGCGATAATCCTCTCTGGGGAGCACCGCGGATTCACGGGGAGTTGCTCAAGCTTGGCATCGACGTCGGCGAAACAAGTGTGAGCAAGTACATGGTGCGCCACCGTAGTCCGCCATCGCAGACGTGGCGGACCTTCTTGGACAATCACGTCAAGACTATGGTTTCGGTCGACTTCTTTACGGTGCCAACGCTTCGATTTCAGGTTCTATATGTGTTTCTGGTGCTGGCCCATGACCGCCGCCGAATTCTCCACTTTGGCGTGACCGCTCATCCGACGGCAGCGTGGACGGCGCAGCAACTCCGGGAAGCCTTTCCTTGGGACACCGCCCCTCGTTATCTGCTGCGCGATCGCGACCGGATCTTCGGGACAGAATTCGTAAATCAATTGTGCGATTTAGCGATCAACGAGGTGCTATCTGCACCGCGCGCTCCTTGGCAACGCGCCTACATCGAACGCGTCATCGGCACCATCCGCCGCGAGTGCCTGGATCATGTGATTGTGTTCAACGACCGAAGCTTGTACCGCCACCTGCAAAGTTTCATGGATTATTATCATCGAAGCCGGGCACACCTGGGGTTGGAAAAGGACACGCCGGAACCACGCCCGATCCAATCGGCGGAAATGGGGCGGGTGATATCCCTGCCGGAGGTCGGCGGACTCCATCATCGTTACGAACGTCGCGCCGCATAAAGGAAACGTCCTCTCGGGTCAATCCCCTTTGGCCGGTCTCAAAACGCGGCCAATTGCCGCTCACCGCGGCCGCGCGCGTGAGGATACTTGCGTCTTTGAAAGAGGCCTTCAGCGCCGACGCCGAAGGGCGAGTGAAGTCCAATGGCGCTTCCTTATGCGACCCCAAAGGCTGTAAATCTCGGCCGATCACCTCGCAAGGTGAGGTTTCCGAGAACGACAGTCCGAAGATTGTACCGCCACCTGCACCTTGCCCAGCCGCTCGCCTCCACTCGGCGTACTGGGTAGTGCCGCCGGCAGGGGTTCGTCTTGGGGGCATCCGATCGGCTGCGTTTATCCGCGCCATCCGCGCGGTCGCGAAAGAAAGCCAGGATAGCCGCCGCCATCGCCACAAGGGGCCGGGAACTTGGGATCGAAAAAGCAAAGCCAAACCAGCAAGTTGCTTGCCCCGTTTGAGGGTCCACGAGATCGCGAAGCTCTACTGCGGCCAATTAAGGTGGCGTCTGAGAAAGTCAAAAGTACCGGCCCCGTTTATGGTGTGAGGGCCGTTGAAAAACTCGATCTCCGCCCGGCCAGGTAGATTCATCTTCGTAACAAAGAATCGCCGCACTTTGGCAAACTCATAGGCGACCCACTCATCGGGCGCCACGCCGTCAGAATGTCCGCGTTCCACCATGAAGGGGCGCGGGGCCATCAGCATGGCCAGTTCCGCGTAGTTCACCACGTTGGCAAAGTCGAATTCGATCATGTCGTACTCAGGCGTCAAAAGATAGGTGTAACGTGCGTCCACGCTCGTGTTCTTCCAGACCCATTCATTGAAATCCGCCGAGCAGATGGAGAGCGCATATTGATCGAGGAACGGCGGCACGCGGACCGCCGTCTTACCCCCGTAAGAAAGTCCATAAAATCCGATTCGTTTCGCGTCCACGTAAGGCAGGCTGCTCAACCACTCCAACTGCCGTTGATGTTGCCCGATGATGAAGGAGAATAGTGCGAGCTTGAGCGGATGGCCGCGCCGCTGAATCATCCGGAACCTGTCGCGGCCGATGTATGGGTTCTGCGGCGAGTAAGTGATGAATCCCTCGTCCGCCAGCCGGGCTGCATAGTTGTGATAGTAATGACTGTCCAACTTTGCGTCGGCCACTTCGCTGGGCCGCCCTTCCAGGCCATGCTGGCACACCACGACCGGCCGGCGTTCGCCAGGCTTCAGGTTCTTCGGGACGAGCAGGATTCCGTAAGCGAACACGCCGGGCCACACGTCCAGGACTACTTCATAACCCCGGTGCTTCGGTTGGTCGTAGATGAGTCTCGTGCGGGGGTTGGCGGGTTCGCTCGGCCGTGGCATGCGGCCGATCACTTCGCCCCAAATATAGTCGCGGTAGAACTTCGTCGTTTCTTTCCAGCGCTCCGGCGAAGACGCATCAGCCTTCGACCAGAACTGCTCGCGCTTCGCCGGGGACTCCCGCGCCAGTCGCTGCGTGTAGTCGGAGAGCTGATCGAACTGCCGCTTCATCCGCACCGCCGGATCGTCGTCAGCGCGCACGACCTGGGGCGGCGCGGAGGCGGCTGCCAGTTTCGCCCTCGTGCCGAGTGAGGCGAGAAAGGCAGATAACGCGGCATCGGATCCGGGTAGGCCCGTGCCATCGCCGCTCGCGACAACCTGCAGCTTTCCGATTGCGTTCAGACGGGTATAGAAGTCGTTCGCGCGCGCTACTTCGGCCTTCACAGAGTCGAGCGGCGGCGTAACAAGCCTTCCGTTCGGCGTGGCCTGATTGCGATCCTTAGTGGCAGGAGGCGGCTGTACATCGGGGAACTGGCTCGCTTCCACAATAAGCGCCCGGGGGGCAATCATTCCGGCGATCTCGGCGTCGCCGAACTCCTTAAGAAGGCCCCATACATCCCTGTAGATCGGCTCACTCCACAAGTCCTGGCGCGACTGAAAGTATCCGCTGACCAAAGTGCCTTGAATGCGTTTATCGATCGCAGCGCTGTAGAAGGCTATCAGCCCACCCTCACCGTACCCCGCGACGGCGATAGGCGCAGAACTGCGGGCGCTATCGGACGCGAACCAGTCCACTGCCGCAAGGACCTTCTGCACCTCGTAACCGATAATGTGCCGTCCCACCTCGAATGCCATTCGGTAGAGCCACTCCCGATGCGGTTGATTAGTCGCGCGGATACCGGGGACCTGGGACCATGTGTCGTTCCGGTCGATCAGCACCGGAACCAGTACCAGGCAACCGCTTTCCGCCAGGCGGCGCGCAAACTGTGCTTTGAACTCCACGCCCTGCGCGAGGCCCGCTATCACTTCCGGCTGCCACCCCGCGTCGGGGAGGGCTACAACGCGTGCCACGGGGGGGCGGTCGGGCTCGAGCAAGAGGCCCTGGGCCTCGACGCCCTCAAACACGGACCATCGCACGGAGTGAATCTTGTATCCCTTTCCACGCCCAATCAGCGATGAAGACGCAGTTGTGACATCGAGCTTCAGCGCTTTCACTGGGACACGCTGATCGACGGCGCCAATGATCCGGCGAAGATTCGCGCGATTCGGCTCAATCGACCGCTCGTGTGCTTCCACGCTCGAGTAGTCGCGTTTCCAATAGCGCGAACGCTCCTGCATCACTCGCGGGGTGGCCTCGGCGAGATATGCATTGATACCTTCCACCATCTGCTGCGCTAGATCGCCTTGCATGGTGAGCGGTGCAGTGCCGGGCAGTCTCTCTTGTGCTTGCGCGTACGCTCGTCCAATGGCGAGCAGAACAACCGCCGCGGCGACTATACAGCAAATGCGTCCCATTATTCTTGCTCCTCAAATCGTGTAGACTGTCCACTTGCCGGTGCAGCCGTGGCCCCGCCGAACGTGCAGCCGGCGAAGCGCGGGTTCGGCGATATAGCCGGAAATGGAGTGCATGTTCACCGCGCCGTGACGGCAGATGCCGCCCGGTGCGCCGGCGTGATCCGCCAAGATTTCTTTCATAGTCTCCACCGTAATGCGGCCCCAGTGCTTCTGCACCAACTCTCGCACCCGGCCGAGCCTCGGGCCCGAATCCGGAAGAGTGTTGTTTTCGAAGGACGCGAAGTTCCGCGTGATGTAGTGGTTCGTGTGCAGGCGCCGATGAGGATCTTCGTCTTCGAAGGCCGCGATTCCATCCGGCCTCACCTCGACGTCTGCGATCGCGCCCGCACCGTCGGCGAGGACCAGATTCAGCGCCGAACAGGTTCGAAAGCGCTTCAGTAGGTCAATACAACCGGAGACGGACCGTCGCTCGAGCAGCGCACGCCGTACCGGGTATGAGGGAAGCCCTGGCTGCCAGCTGAAGTTGTAAAGCGCGTTGACGAAGTTACAGACTCCATGCTCGTTGATGCCGGCGTATCCAAGCTGGCCGGCGAATGTTGACATTACCGCGCGGGGCCGGCCGTCGGATGGGCGCACCTTCAGGACGATCGCCACGTCCGCGTACTCGCTCTCGAGATCCTGATTCTGGCCTGCGATAGGGTTGCCATCCGCCGTCCCGTTTCGAGTAATGGCGAAAGCTGTGCAACCGCCTTCCCACATCTGCGCCGCTTCCGCTCGAGCTTGGCACAGCATCGCGTCGGAAAGCGTAATGCCAGCTCCTTCGGTGAGGCCCATCACCTCTTCCACGTAACGGGGGCTAAGCTTCTTGATGTAGGGCAGGA
>CAMDKT010000009.1 GCA_945900935.1 Candidatus Sulfopaludibacter sp. SbA3
TTCGTGTCCCAGGTGAAGGTCGAGGTCTCGAATTTTAAACGGTTCAAAAAGCTCATCGACCGATTGATCACTCTGTCCATTGAACGATCTCAGCTCAAAATGAAAATGGACAAGAAGCAGTGAGAGGGATCGTTGTTAGATTAGCGAGAGCTCGGTAGTCTTGAGTTCTTTTGTACGGCACGCCTGACTTGACGCTCGAAATCGTTCAAGAGTTGTGATGGTGCTGTCGGCTGACGATCGCTTCGATCGAAGCGCGAAGGAGTGGCTGCTTTCTAAAATTCTACCCATTCACCACCTCTCGCAGCGCCACCGCAACGCCGGCTTCCCGGCCCTTTGGCCGCCGCTGCGTAATTCCCAATGCCAATCGGATCTCCGACCGCAACTGCGCCGCCAACGAAGCATGGATGGCCAAGTGCGAGATCACCCCGCTCCGAGTGCGTCCCAGCACCTGCCCATCAAACACAAAACCGGCGCGAATCACACCCGACTCCAACCCGCGGTCAACTAACTCCGACTCCGGTGCCACGCCCACGCCGCCTTCAAAATCAAACTCGGTCGTCACAGGCTTCGCCAACTGATTTTTTATAACCCGCATTTGAACCCGCTTGCCTGTCTGCGCGTCCGCCCGCAAATCAGCCCTTACCGCCGCGTGCAATTTCAACGCCCAACCACCCGCACTCGTCTCAGCATACCCGAAGCCCTGGTAACTTCGAACCTGATTCAAGAACAACACGCAGGCCGGACTCCCCTGAAGCGCCCTCGCCAGACGGCGCAATCCACTCGCCAACATCTCACTCTGTCCGAAGGGCGATGCCTCTCCCAAAGCCGCCTCTTTCTCCTCCGGCGGCAACAGAGCCGCAACCGAATCAACCACAATCAAATCCACCGCCTTACAGGCAGCCAATTTCTCCACAATGCGAAAGGCCTGCTGGCCATCGTCGGCCCGCGTCAATAAAAGTGCGGCCAGATCAACACCCATCCGCTCCGCATAAGCCCCGTCAAACGCCCGTTCCACGTCCACAAACGCAGCCGTACCGCCCTCCCGCTGCACCGCCGCAATCGCCTGCAACCCGAGCGTCGTCTTCCCAACCGCCGCCGGACCAAACAACTCAATCATCCTTCCCCGCGGCAGACCGCCGACACCCATCGCCGCGTCCATCGTTATCGACCCACTCGGCAGAACCCCTTCCAGGTCCCGATGGCGCAAACCAAAAGGCACCGACCGTTCCATCTCGACCGTCTGCCGTCTGTCAAACAGCACCGGCTCGCGCCTATCGTCGTAGAACGGGGGAAAAGCCAATTGTGTTGAAGCCATAAGGAGCCTTAGTTTGCGCTAACTCCCGGTACTTGGGGCCTCAGATTGTCCTTCGGGACTACGAGCGAGGTACTCCGGGGTTTTCCTGCAAACGTACTGGCTTCAGATCCCCCATTAGAAGGTGGACCAATAGCAGCGCCGTCAGATGAAATACGCCGAAAGTGAGGAAAATGGGCTTGTATCCAACCAATGGGATGAGAAATCCCGGCAGGAGCGTGGCGAAGATCACACCACCCAAGCCCCCGGCACACCCGCCAATTCCAGTCACACTCGCCACAGCCGGGCGAGGAAACACGTCCGAGACCGTTGTAAACTGATTCGCTGACCAGCCCTGATGCGCCGCAGTCGCCAAACTCATCAACAATATGGCAGTTACCGGATTATCGAACATCACCGCCGTCACCGCCAATGGCATGCATCCCGCGCAAACACCCATCGCCATTTTCCGCGACCGGCCCACATCGTAACCCCGCCGCATGAAATACCCCGAAAGCCATCCTCCAGCCACACTTCCGAAATCAGCCATCAAATAAATGAACGGCAGCACCCACCCAACCTTCTTCATGTCAAATCCACGGACGTCGTACAAATCCACGGGCAGCCAGTAGCTATAAAATCGCCACACCGGGTCGGTCAGAAACTTACCCGCGGCAAAGCCCCATGTTTCGCGGTACCGCAACGACGCCAGCCAGCCGATCACGGGCTCCACCGTTCCATCTTCCCCTGATAAAATGTACTCGGTCTCGGCGCTATTGACCCCCGGATGTTCGGACGGCTTCTGATACGTCCATAGCCAAACGGCCAGCCATAGAAAGCCCAAAGCGCCGGTAATCAGGAAACATCCTCGCCATCCGTATTGCGAGACCATTACGGCGAAGAGCGGCGGCCCGATCATGGACGCGACGTTCGACCCGGCGTTAAAAATCCCAGTCGCAAACGCCCGGTCGTTCTTCGGAAACCACTCGGCTACACTTTTGATTGCCGCCGGAAAATTCCCGGCCTCACCCAGTCCCAATAACGCCCGGTTCATGCCCAGCGTCAATGGAGTCTGCGCCAGCGCATGGAACAACGCCGCGGCTGACCACCACGCGATCGAGACCGCGTATCCGATTTTCGTGCCAAACCGGTCGATGAACTTACCCATCAGCAGGAAGCCGATCATATAGGCAAACTCGAACGCGGATGTCAGGTAGCCATAGGTCCTCTCATCCATCACCATATCTTTCCGGATCTCCGGCACCAGAAATCCGAACGCGATCCGGTCCATGTAATTAATGGTGGTGGCCAGGAATAACAGCGTCAGAATCCACCAACGAACGCGCGTTGGTTTGGTCTTCAGGGGGCCGGAGGGCATCATGCAAGTATAAAGCGCTACGCGGGCAAGTATAAAGCGCTACGCGGGCAAGTATAAAGCGCTACGCGGCCGCCCGCGCCAAACGGTCCCGAATGCCGTCCCAATCGGATCCAAAGGGCACCGGCTCCACAACAATCTCGCGCGCTCCTGTGCTATCGGCTCTGTGCAGTGTATCGTAGAGCATCGCGCCGTAGCGGTCCGGGTCGTTCGGCATCCTTATTGCAAACTCCGCTGGCCGCTCCACGGCCCACCACAAGTAGGCTGTCCCCGCCGACTGGGAGGGCAGCCCCAATCGTAGTGGCGCCCGCGGCGAATAATGCTTCGAATGCTGCCCAGGCGCCGCATGAGCGACTCCGTCCGCCACCGTTGCCGCCAACAGGACCGGACCAATCAGTGCCTCAATCTGCTCCCGGCTTACCATTCCCGGCCGGAGCAAAACCGGAACCGGTCCGGCCAGCGAGATCACCGTCGACTCGATTCCCACGCGGCAAGGCCCGCCGTCCAACACCAAATCCACCGCTGATCCCAAGCCCCGCCGCACGTGTTCCGCCGTTACGGGCGACAACTCCGTGAACCGGTTGGCGCTCGGTCCGGCCAAGGGCACCCTGGCTTTGCGAATCAAAGCCAGCGCGATCGGGTGCGCCGGCATCCGCACTCCCACCGTTCCCAATCCCGCCGTTACGATGTCCGGCACGCGTTTAGCCTTCGGCAAAACGAACGTCAAAGGCCCCGGCCAATAGCGCGCCGCCAACTTCTCCGCCGCCGCCGGCCACTCTGAGACGACCTTCCGCGCCATCGCCACGCTGGCCACGTGAACGATCAGCGGGCTCGTCGCCGGCCGGCCCTTCGCTTCATATATCCGGCGCACCGCCGCGGCGTCCAGGGCGTTGGCGCCCAGTCCGTAAACCGTCTCGGTGGGAAATGCCACCAGACGGCCAGCCCTTATCAGGGCCGCCGCTTTCTCCAGATCCAAACTATTCGTCAAGGTCCTTGTCATCTCCGACCGTCTTCCCGGTCTTCTTGAACACCAGATAGGCGTGCATTAATTCGTCCATGTCGCCGTCCAGGACGCGGTCCACATCCCCGATGGATTTCTTGGTCCGGTGGTCCTTGATCAGACGATACGGCGCCAAAACATAGCTCCGAATCTGGCTCCCGAAGTTGATTTCCATCTTCGAGTCCTCGATCTTCTTCTCGGCCACCCGGCGCTTGTTCATCTCATACTCGAACAGCTTGGCGCGCATTTGCTTCATGGCCGTCGCCCGGTTCTTGTGCTGCGACCGTTCGCTCTGGCATTGCACAACCAAGCCGGTCGGCAAATGGGTAAACCGCACAGCCGATTCGGTCCGGTTGACATGCTGCCCGCCCGCGCCGCTCGCCCGGAAAACGTCGATCTTCAAGTCCTCGGGCTTGATGTCGATGTTCACGTCGTCATCTACCAGGGGAATCACGAACACCGAAGCAAACGACGTGTGGCGTCGCGCATTGGCGTCAAATGGAGAAATCCTGACCAACCGGTGAACGCCAATCTCGCTCTGCAACATGCCGTAGGCGTTCTCGCCGGTGACTTCCACGGTTGCCGATTTGATCCCCGCTCCGTCGCCCTCCAAGCGGTCTGTGATCTCCGCCTGGAAACCATGCCGCTCACACCAGCGCAAGAACATGCGGAGCAACATTTCGGCCCAGTCCTGGCTCTCCGTCCCGCCCGCGCCGGGGTGAATGGTCAGAATCGCGGGCTTCGAGTCGTTCTCACCGCACAGCAACATGCCGGTTTCCAGCACTTCCAAGCGCACCGAAAGCTTCTTTAGGCCCGCCGCGATCTCGTCGTGAACTTTTTCGCCTTCGCGGCCCAATTCGAAGAAGGTATCCAGATCCTCGGTCATCCCGGTGACATCGGCGTCGTCGCCGACGGCTTTTTCCAGCCGCTTGCGGTCCTGCATCAGTTTCTGGCTGCGCTCAGAATCGTTCCAGAAGTCGGGCGACGCGATTAATTCCTCGGATTTCGAGAGTTCGAGACGCTTATTGGCGGCGTCAAAGATAGCTCCGCACAGCGATAGCCTGCTGGCGGAGCGGTTCATACTCCCGCGTGAGTTCGTCCAAGGTCATGATTTCTATTGTAACGCGGTCGGTCGATGGTATAATTTAGCCAGGTTTATACCATGGGCCTTAACATTAAGAACATTGAAGTCGAACGACTGGCAACCGAAGTCGCCGCCATGACCGGGGAGACGAAGACGGAAGCGATTCGGAAAGCGCTGGCGGAGCGGAAAGAGCATCTGACGATTCCGGAGAGGAAACGTTGCGATGGCCTGAAAGAATGGCTGGAACGGGATGTCTGGCCGCACATTAAGCCGGAGTTCCTGGGGAAGCCGATGACGAAGGCCGATTGGGATGCGCTGAACGATGAGTAGTAATAAGACGCTTGTTCTGGATTCTTCTGTCATTGTGGCCATTCTGACCCGAGAACCGGACGCCGAGGCATACGAAGAGCTAGTCAATTCCGCGCAGCGCCTACTGGTGGGTGCCCCGACGCTTGTCGAGACTTCGATGGTGCTGATCTCGCGCCTGGGACCGGAAAATGGCATGATTGCCATTTTCAACTTCCTGACCAGAACCCGCTGCGAAGTCATCGACTTCACCAGGCTCCATTTTGTTGAAGCGGCCACGGCGTTCCAGCAATTTGGCAAAGGCCGCCACCCGGCCGGGCTCAACATGGGCGACTGCAATTCCTACGCGACCGCGAAAGTGGCCGGGGCGGCGCTCCTTTACAAGGGCAACGACTTCGCGCAAACCGACCTGCCGAAACTCACGCCTCCAGCGTAGTCAAATCGAGCAAATACCCGCGTTTGCCCACATTCGCAGCGCGGGTATGGCCCACCATCGCATCCCGGCCTTCGCACTCGTGAATATGGCCGCAGAAGAATCGCACCGGCTCATAAGCGTCGATGAACTCCCGAATCGCCGTACTGCCAAAATGCGCTCCCGGTTTCAGCCCATCGAGGTCTGTGTCTTTGGGCGGGCAATGGCAAATCAGGACCAACGGCTTCAAGGTCGCGAAGGGCGTCAAGCGTTCCGCGATTTGCGTCTCTGAATACTCCCCCGGCGTGTTGAACGGCGTCGGATTGGAATACCCCAACCCGGCGATATGGACGCCGGCGGCCTGAATCGACTTACCATGCAAATTCTGGAATCCAAATCGATCGCAGACGCCGGCGATGTCCGATTCTGACTCATGATTCCCCGGCAGCATATACATTTTTGACGCGCGCGGTTTGAGTAACTCCGCCATCCCCGTCAACTCGCGCCTCCAACTTACGAGGTCCCCGGCGCAGACATACATGTCCGCGTCAATCGCCATCAACTTACCGAGGGCCTTCCTGTCATTATGTATGTCGGAAAATACCAGCAGTTTCATTCGACTGATTCAAGATAGGTGTACCCGTGGATGCCGTCCTCATAGAACCGCACGAGCCGTCCGGCCTCTTCATAACCCAGCTTACCCTCCCGCACCGCCACCTCAACGTCCTTGCGGAACGCCTCGATCAACGACCGTGAATTAAACTGCACGTAATCCAGCACCTCGCGAACGGTATCGCCCTGAATGACATGATCCAGCACCACCTCGCGGTTCTCGTCCAGAATGACGTGAACGGCATTCGTATCGCCGAAAAGGTTATGCAAATCGCCCAGAATCTCCTGATACGCTCCGAGCAGAAACGCTCCCAGGAAGTAAGGTTTGCCGGGACTGAAGCGGTGTAACTCTAAAGTACTCTTCACATCGCGGCGGTCAATAAACCGGTCGATCTTGCCGTCGCTGTCGCAGGAGATATCGCCCAGTACCGCGTGCTGCGTCGGCTGCTCGTCCAACCGGTGAATGGGCATCACCGGGAATAACTGTTTCACAGCCCAACTGTCCGGCATGGATTGGAACAGAGAGAAATTGCAGAAGTAAGTATCGGCTAACATACTCTCCAGACCTTCCAACTCCTCCGGAAAGTAATCCAGCTCCTTCGCCATTTTGAGCACCTTGCGCGACACGTGCCAATACATGTTTTCGGCGATACTCCGCTGTTCAAGCGTCAAGTAACCCAAGCTAAACAAATTAAGCGCCGAATCCAACGCGCCCTGGGCATCGTGATAACTTTCCAGTAAATGTTTCTGAGATACCGAATGCATGGAGTGATACAAATCCAGCACCGGCTGTTCCCATTCCTCATTCGGCTCGCGCGGCACCTCTTCGTCGCCAAAACCGCTGACACCCAGCACATTGAACACCAGGAGGCTGTGATAGGCGACGGCCGCGCGCCCGCTCTCGCTGATGATATTCGGCGTGGGAACTTCGCCCTCTTCACACACATTCTGAATGTGATAAACGATGTCGTTGGCGTACTCCTGCAGCGTGTAATTCACGCTTGACTCAAAGTCTGTCTGCGACCCGTCGTAATCAATCCCCAATCCGCCGCCGACGTCCATGAACTCAAGGCCCGCGCCAGCCCGCTTCAACTCCACATAAATCCGCGCGGCCTCAATCACAGCGCCCTTAATCTGGCGAATATTGGTAATCTGGCTCCCCAGATGGAAGTGGGTCAACTTCAGACAATCGGCCATGCCCACGGACTTCAACCGCTCCAACGCCCGCATCGCTTCCGTCACGGTCAGCCCGAATTTTGAACGGTACCCGCCGGAGCTCTTCCAGCGTCCCGATCCGCGGCTGGCAAGCTTCAACCGCACGCCGATCGACGGCCGGACGCCCAACCGCTCGGCATGTTTCAGGATCAGCTCCAACTCGGTGTACTTCTCGACCACGGGTGTAATGTTGCGGCCAATCTTGCACCCGATCATTGCCAGTTCTATGTACTCGTCGTCTTTAAATCCATTGCACAGAATCGGCGTGTCATTTGCCGCGATCGCCATCACTGCCATCAACTCCGGTTTCGATCCCGCTTCCAGACCAAAGTGATACGGGCGGCCGTACTCGAAGACCTCCTCCACAACCTGGCGCTGTTGGTTTACCTTGATGGGGAACACGCACTGGTAGGTGCCCTTGTAATTGTGATCGGAAATTGCAGTCTTGAAGGCCGCGTTCATTTCCGCGAGGCGGTTCTGCAGAATCTCGCCGAAACGAATCAGAATCGGCGGGTTGATTCCTCGCAGCACCAGGGTGTCCACAAGCTTCTTCAGATCCACAAGGCGCGTGGGATCCTTGCCTGGGTGTACGCAAACGTGCCCCTCGGCGTTGACGGAAAAATACCCCTTTCCCCACGCCGCGACGTCGTACATCTCCGACGCGTCGGTGGTCGTCCACCGGTCAGCCGGTTCAAGTCTCTGGGGGGAATCGCTCATCTTCAGGCTCAACTTTCAACTGCCTCCGAAAAATTCCAGTGTGCCCAGAAACGCGCCGCTCGGGCAAGCTAATTATCGTTACAAGATCTACAATCAACAAATCCATGCAAAACTCGGCGTACAAATGGTGGCTGGTGGCCATGTTGTGGTTCGTCTGTTTCTTCAATTATGCGGACCGCCAGGCGATCTTCTCGGTCTTCCCGCTACTCGGGCGGGAGATGAATTTGAGCGATGTGCAGTTGGGGATTGTGGGCAGCGCGTTTACTTGGGTTTACGCGGGCGCGAGCGGGTTTGCCGGATGGGTTGGTGACCGTTTCTCTCGAAAAACCGTGGTGCTGGGCGGCCTCATCGCCTGGTCGCTGATCACTGTCGCCACGGCGCTTTCCACGCAGTACGCGCATCTGGTGATTTTCCGGGGGCTGGAAGGTCTCGGAGAGGCATTCTATTTTCCCGCTTCGATGGCTCTCATCAGCGCCTTCCATGGCCCCGGCACACGGTCCCGTGCGATGTCGCTCCATCAATCCAGCGTCTACGCCGGAACGATTGCGGGCGGCACCTTTGCCGGGTATCTTGGCCAGTACTACGGCTGGCGCTCCGGCTTCTACTTTTTCGGCATTGCGGGAACGCTGCTTGGCCTTGGCCTGTGGAAACTGCTTCGTGAACCTGACGCGCCCAAGGAAGCGAAACCCGCCCCTGTGCCGCTGCGCGAAGTATTCTCCCACCCCATGGTCCCGGTTTTGATCGCGACGTTCATCGGCGCCAACTTCGTCGCCCTCATATTCCTGACATGGATGCCGACCTATCTCTACCGCACGTTCAAACTCAGCCTCACCATGGCTGGGTTCAGCGCCACGGTGTTCCTCCAGATCGCCTCCGTCCTCGGCGTCCTCTTCGGCGGCTGGCTGGCCGATCGGTTCGCGTTGAAACAGCTCGGGGGCCGGGCGCTGACGCAGTCCTTCGGCCTCCTTGGCGGTGTGCCATTTCTGTTCCTCACGGGCTGGACGATCGACGTATCCGTTTTGATCCTGGCCATGATCGGCTTCGGATTTTGCAAGGGCCTTTACGACGCGAACATCTGGGCGACGCTCTATGACTATGTTCCTCCCGAGCGCCGCGCCAGCGCCGTGGGCATCATGAATTCTCTGGGATGGCTCGGGGGCGGAATTGCTCCGGTCGCAATTGCCGCCGCGTCGCGGCATTACGGCATGGCGGCCTGTCTCAGCGCTACTTCGGTCATCTATCTGGCGTTCGGGCTGTTCCTGTTTGTTGCGACAAAGAAATGGGCGCCGAATCCGAACTAAAATAGGATTTATGCAGAAAGATCTCCACGGTCAAGTCGCGCTCGTCACCGGGGCCAGCAAAGGCGTTGGCAAGGGGATCGCGCTGCAGTTGGCGAGACACGGCGCGAATGTTGTTGTGAATTACAACTCCGATTTACCCGGCGCGCAGGCGACTGCCGATGAGATCAACGGCATGGGAGTTTCCGCCGTCGTCGTGCAGGGAAACGTTGGCGTTTTCAGCCAAGTGGAGGCCATGTTTGAAAAGGTGAAGGTCGATTTCGGTCGCCTCGATATTCTGGTGAACAACGCCGGGGTGCAGACCTGGAAGGCGCTCCTCGAACTTACGGAGGAGGAGTGGGACCATGTCTTGGATACAAATCTGAAGGGCTGTTTCCTCTGTACCCAGCAGGCCGCGCGCATGATGAAGGAGGCCGGCGGCGGGCGCATCATCAACATCGGTTCCGGCTGCAACAAATTGGCCTTTCCGCGCCTTGTGAATTACACCGCGTCGAAGGGCGGCATTGAGCAATTAACCAAGGTGGCCGCCGTCGAACTTGGCAAATACGGGATCCGCGTGAACTGCGTCGCGCCGGGGGCTGTTGAAATCGAACGAACGAAGGAGGAGGCTGGCGACTACGCTGGAACATGGGCCGGGGTGACGCCGCTGGGGCGCGTCGGAACACCGATGGATGTTGGCCGCGCCGTTGTCTTTTTCGCTGGAGAACTTTCGGATTTCGTCACCGGGCAAACGCTTTATGTGGACGGCGGGTTGTTCGCGAAACCGCACTGGCCGTATGAATATTAGATACTGCGGCGCGCCTCTTCCAACCGCTCCACATCCGCCAGATCCTGCAGGCGCCCCACGGCCCGCTTGTTCAATATCAAGTCGTCAATCGAAATCACGCAAACGTCGCGATTTCCAAATCGTCCCGTCACACGGCGCTCCCAGCAATCGGCGAAATTCACTCCGCTCAACGAAGTCAGGACGTCCACGCGCACGGGCGGACGGCCCATCTGATAGAAAACACCGGGCGTTGAAAAATCAGCAGCGGAAACCCCCTTTAGCGGAGCCCCGAAACGCAATAGCGCCTCAAACACTCGCCCCGAATTTTCCGTCGACGCATCCACCCACAGGTCTATATCCTTCGTGTACCTCGGTTCGGTATAGTTCATCAGCGCATACCCGCCGACAACGAGATACCTAACTCCCAGGACGCCGAATAGACTCAACAGTTCGCTGAAGTTCGAGTTCGGATTCATCTCCGCCCTTCATTCGGCAATGCTCCACCACCATTTCCCACGCCGCCGCAAAAATCGCGTTGGAACCTTGCCGCTGCCAAAACGCAACGTCGAACGAACGGTCCAAATCCTCCAACCGTCCCATTCGCTCCATCACAAAATCATCCATTTCAACTCTCAGTCTACATCGTCCTTGCGGCGCGCACACCGAGCTTCAATTTCTCCAAAGCCTTGGCCCCCTCCGGCTTGTTCAAGTCCCAATATTTCATTCGTTCCGAGGCCACTAACACGCCTTCCACGCCCTCACTGGTCGAATACTTCAACACCCGGAACGGTGCCATTTGTTCCACTTCATAAACCCGCTCCCGGCCGTCACTCAACTTCGCGCGGTACACATCCCCTGACGACGATCGAGACAGCACAACTTTCCCCCATTGCACCGGTCCTTTTTTGAATCGGGCGGCTTGCAGAGCGAACAGCGCCGGCACTTCCCGCGTCTCACCCGCCTTCAATACCGGCCAAGCCATTCCGCGCGCCCAAAGCATCAAGGCGTCTTCGCTCATTAACGCCGGAGCCGGCGTCGCCTCCGACAACGATTGGTCCCCCTCACCATCAAAATAGCTATGACTCACGGCGCGCAAAACGTCTTTGTCCAATAATGCCTCTTTAAACAAATTGCCGCACCATTCCTGACTCGACCAAGCCACCTTAGTCATCACGCCGGCGGGCCGCCCGTTCACGCTCTCCAGCGCCACAAACGACTGCAGCATCAGGTTGTAGCCGTAGATCCCGGTCTGAAAATCCTCAACCAGATTTAACTTCATCACCGAAAACTCGTCTTTCTTGTCCCGCACGGCCGGGTCACTTTTGACTCGCAAAGAATTTGCGAACGTCTCCGCGACGAAAATAGAAACGGCGGTCCCCTTGCGCGGGGCGCCGTATCGCGGATAGGTCAGATCATAACTGGTCAACTCCGCGAACCCGTCCCCCCACGTCTTCCAGAAGGCGGCGTCATAAACGGGAGACGCGTCGTCGGTGACCTTCGCAGGCGAGTCCGGACCCTTCGAGCAGCCGGCCAGAAAGAGGATTGGAATTAGCCATTTACACATAACTACAGCTTAATACGGTGTTGCTGGAGTTCGCCGGGGGCGATCACGGCTTGTCGGAGGAGGATTTGACAAGATACAGTGGAAGGGTAGCAACACCTTCTCCGCACCCGACAGCAAACAAAGGAGAATTCTTCGTCTCGCTTCGGCCAACTCTCCATGCGCCCCTTGTCTGTCATGATTGGCGCGAATGGAACAGGCAAAACATCGGTTCTTGACGTCTTGTCGCTCCTGGCTTCCTCGGCGCAGGCAAGATTGAGTTCCGCGCTTTTCGATTTGTCTGCTCGACTTTATCCATTCCTGCCAGCGCCCAAAGTGGCTATTCATAGGCACTCCGGGCGTCCGAGCATTGGCGACCGCTCTCATTATCAAAGTTGGATAAGGTTCAGCTCGGGTAGCCTTTGCCTACTCATTCCGCATAGCAAGCCGTCTGCATCAAACCATCGGGCAACGCACGTCGTATTTTCTTCCTGTGCCGGATTGAACGGGAGATGAAATAACTCGAGCGAAGCCATAGGTGTTCGCGCACCAAGGCGATTGCATCGGAGAAGGTGGCTCGCCGCTTGCCGGACGGGCAATTTTCCGCGTCGCGCCACGGACCACTGTCGCTGTGTCTCCAGGCCAAGGTGTGAAAGGTCACTTCCACTTGCCAGCGCAGCAGGAACCATTCCACGATTTGATGGGGCGTCTGATTCAGACCGGCGCAAAGTATGGCGGGCGTTTCAAACTTGCCTTTGGGGTCGCGAATCAACACCCAACGGATGGGCAGCGGCGGTTCGTCTCGCGATACCAGTCGGGGCCGCCCTTTGGTGCCTTTCTTCCGAGGCGGGGCGGGGCTAAACAGCCGAACGTCCAAACGCATCCGAGTCACACAAATCACAGACCGGATCGAGAGACTCTTCAATAGCGCGAGAGAAGCGAAGCCTCCGTCGGCTACCAGCACCAGTTGACGGGCCCAGCCGGTGAGGACCTTGGGGCGAAGCTTGCGCTCCTCAAAGTAACAACAGCAGGCTGAGCCAGCGCAACCCGCTGGTTTTGACAAAATGCGAATCCGAGGAGCGCACGGCATCGCGATAAATGCCGTGGGCAGAAATCCGGGGGCCCCAGCGCCGCTCGATGGTGTCATCAATGACAAGCACGAGCGGGCCGGTTGGAGCGAACGCGGTGACCAGCATGCGGAGCAGGATGAAACTGGCTTGGCTGCTGCGCTAAACACCATTGAAATACAGCGGGGCGAATGCCACGATGATCGGGGTAAACGCTGAAGGCAAGGTAAGCATAAAACATTCCGTGAAAAGTCTGTTTTAGCCTAACTTCCGTTCGTGCATTTGCTCAGCGTCACCCCTCCCCTTGACGCCCGCCCGAAATTGGATAAAGTCGAGCTGAGGCATGGCGGGCAAGTTGGCGATGCGGTCTCACGGAGTTTTGGCGGAACCCGGCCCGGCAAGCGCGTGGCGGCAGATTTCAATCTGGTTCGCAATAGCGCCAGGCGCGGCGGAGTCCTCCCCGCTAAGTCGGTTGCGGCTGGCGATCTCGGCGAACAGTTGACGGGCGCGCTCCAGTTCGGCTTGCGCCTCTCTCCAATGAGCGGGTTGCTTTGAAACCGCCGCGACATCGGCTAAAATACGGCCAAGGGTCCATTGTGCAACTGCCCTTTCGCGGCGGAACAGGGCGTTGTCCTTTTCCTTTTCCAGCAACCCGTCGATGACACCGATGGCCGCTCGGGAACTGCTGACAGCGCCGTCCCGGTCTCCCGTTCTAGTCAACGCTTCCGCCATTTTGAGCTGGGCCGCCGCCAACATGCGGTTGGCGTAGGGGTTGGCGGGGTCGCGCTGGATCCACTCGCGGGCGGTTTGGAGCAATTGGCGGTAGCTGATAAGGGCTTCGGTATATTTGGCGGCTTGAACCTGCGCGTTGCCTTGGTGCTCCCAGGCGAGTGCCAGGTCGCGGCGGGCAAGGACACTGGCCGGGTCCAACGCGGTGAGTTGTCGAAAGGATTCCAGGGCCTCGGCAGTAGATCCTTGTTTGAGCAGCGTATGGGCAAGGTCGCGGCGGGCCTGCATGTTTTGGGGGTCGGACGCGGCGAGGTCGCGGCGGATTTGCAGGGACCGAAGATAGAGGCTTGCGGCGTCCGTCGGGGCCTCGAGGCGGGCGAGATCTTCGAGGGCGAGCGATAGTTCCCGTTTTGGACGAGGGGCGAGAGGGTCGGCCGAGGCAATCTGTTGGTAGAGATTCACGGCCGTTCGATAGGATTCGGCGGCACGCGTGCCGTCACCGGTCTGTAGAAGTACTGCGCCCACGCGGCTATGGCTGAGGGCTTGTTGGTGCCCGGCGTCGGGTCCGGTTAACGATAGGGCGAGCCGATGCGCCTTTTGGGAAAGCTCGAACGCTTCAGCCGTAGCGCCGGAGGCGGCGAGCGCACTGGCAAGATTGTGGTAGCTGGCTGCCTTAAGATCGGGAGGAGCGTTGGCGGCGTCACGGAGGGCCACGGCGCGGCGATTGGACTCGACGGCGTGCGCGGTGTCGCCATTCAGGGTGAGCATGAGCGCGATGGCTTCATGGACGCCGGCAACATCGTTGGTGACTTCGGGCGTTGTTCCAACGTTTTCGAGGAGGGTCTGGGCGCGGCGGTAGCTTGTGAGGGCTCCGTCCGGGTCGCCGAGATTTGGGTAGTCCGGATTGCCCAGAACGTGGCCGACGCGGAGATAGGCGGCGGCGAGTTCGCGTTGGAGGGCCGCGTCGACCGCGGATTCCTTAGAGAGATTTGCAAGATATTCGAGTGCCCTATTTACCAGAAGCCGACGGGCTGGTGTGGTCCCTGGCAGGGGGGCGAGAGAGTCCTGGATTTCGAAAAGCAGAGCGTTGGATATCTTGCGAACTTCGGTGAAGCGGGTTTCGGCGCGCTGGTGTTCGGCGCGCGCTCGCGCCGTTTGCCAAAGGGCCAGGCCCGTAATCAGAACCAGCAGCGTGATGGCTCCGCCGGCCGTGATCGTTGCGGCAGTATTCCGGCGGAAGAAGAGACGCGCCCGATAGGCGGGGTTGTCGGGCCGCGCCGTTACCGGGAGTTGCTCAAGATAATTGCGGATATCTTGAGCGAATTGCCCGGTGGATTGGTAGCGTTCTGTAGGATTGCGGCGCAGGGCGCGGAGTCCGATGGCATCGAGATCGCCTTGCAGGTTTTTAAGAAGCGTCGCTGGATCACTTTCCCGCTGCGCGCTGACGATCAGGGCGTTGGCGGTGATTTCGCGGCTGCCGTCCTTCGCGAGACGCTCCGTGGTTCGGAAGATGGCTTCGCTGGGTTTTTGAGGCTCGCCTTGCGTGTACGCGCGGAGCGCTTCCAGCGCCGCGTTCTCTTTTACTTCATACGGGCGATGGCCCGTCAGCAGTTCGTAAAACACGATCCCGAGCAGGTAAACGTCGCTGGCCGTCGTCACGTTTTCCCCTTTGAGTTGTTCCGGACTCGCGTATTGGGGTGTCATCAGCCGCATCGAAGTCACTGTCTTTTCGGTGGGCGCTATGTCCGGGTTCATCAATTTCGCGATGCCGAAATCGAGCAGTTTGGCCGTATTGTCAGGGCGTACAAGGATGTTACCGGGTTTGATGTCCCGATGAATGATCAGATTTTGGTGCGCGTACTGGACGGCGTCGCAGACTTGTAGAAATATCCGGAGGCGTTTGTTGATGGAGAGTCGCTTCTGGTCGCACCACTCGTTAATGGGCATCCCGTCCACGTACTCCATCACGATGTAGGGCCGGCCGTCATCGGTGGCGCCGCCATCCAGCAGGCGAGCGATGTTCGGGTGATCGAGGGACGCGATAAT
This sequence comes from Candidatus Sulfopaludibacter sp. SbA3, assembly GCA_945900935.1. Classification (GTDB taxonomy): domain Bacteria; phylum Acidobacteriota; class Terriglobia; order Bryobacterales; family Bryobacteraceae. The sequence goes on from CAMDKT010000009.1 coordinate 15,459, forward strand.
TTGGCGTTCGCGGCGAAACCGCTTGAGAATGCGATCTGTCTCCATGCCGCGGTGGATCACTTTGATCGCGACTTGTTTGTCATAGGATCTGTCCGCGCGGTACGCCAGGTACACTGCGCCCATGCCGCCGCTGCCCAGCTGCTTGTGTACCGCGTATGGACCCAGATGCGTGGGCATTGCATCGCCGAGATCGGCGGCCGCGTCGGCAAGGACCTTGGATAACGGTGTTATCGCCGGTTTTTCGAGGAAGTTGTCGGAAGTATAGTCTGCCTTGAGCAGTTCGCGGACCTGGGCATATAGCTGCTGATCGGCCCCGCAGGCGCGTTCAAGGAAGGACGCGCGCTCCCTCATAGGCTGTTCGAGAACAAGCTGAAAGAGGGTTTTGACTTGGCTATATCTTTCGGGAGTCACGTTGGGTCCGCGATGATAGTATCCCTCATATAGATTCGATCCATCGGAATCATCGCGTTTATTGGCGGGAAACGGATCACGGGGCGCGCTGCGTTCAACCCGATTTTGCCTGCCGCGTTCTTCCGGCTATGCAAGCTTGGGCGTTACTGCCGAGTCGCGGTATAGAAAAGCGACCTGGCGCGGATGCCAAATTGCGTGCCCACAGCAGGTTCGTCGAGCGACGTCTGTGGCAGAGAGTCAGTTGCGAGCAGCTCCAGGACCTGCGGCAAGAGAGACGGATCACGAACGCAGAGCCGGTGAAGGAGGGCTTCCCGTTGTTCCGCCGGGAATTCGATGACGTGGCGGAAAGCGGATTTGACTTGCTGGTATCGTTCTGGCGTCACGTTTGCCCGGTTGAGATCAGATTTTCAATACGAGGCCAGTTGGTGAGACCGGCCTCGCATCCTCCGACGTTGCCCGGAATCTTTGGAACAGTTCCGGGCTCATTAGGTATTGCGGATTTTCTGGCGAAATGCCGTCACTATTTCTGAGGGCGGGGGGCGGTGAGCTGATTGTGAAGCCACGCCCGAGCCATGCGCCATTCGCGCTCCACGGTCGCCGTCGAAATGCCCATTACCTCGGCCGCCTCCTCCACTGTGAGCCCGCCGAAGAAGCGAAGTTCGACGAGTTTGGCTTGATCGGCGTCCAACACCTGCAGACGATTCAGCGCTTCGTCCAGTTCGTCGAACGCGACTTCGGGAACGGAGGCGATTCCAATGTTGTCTTCAATGGAGAGAACCTGGACGTTGCCGCCGCGTTTCTGGGCGCCCTGGTTGCGGGCGTGGTCGACGAGAATTCGGCGCATGAGTTGCGCCGCGACGCCGAAAAAGTGGGCTCGGCTTTGCCAGTTCACGCGCGTCTGATCCACCAACTGCATGTATGCCTCGTGAACGAGCGCCGTGGCTTGCAAGGTGTGGTCGCCACGTTCGCGGCGCATGTAGTTGGCCGCGATTCGCCGGAGTTCCGTGTAGACGATCGAAAAGAGCTGATCGTGTGCTCCCGGTGTGCCTTGGCGCGCGTCGGAGAGGAGTTGGGTGACTTCGCCGCTGGGTTGTGGATGCATAGGTGGTAGGGACGGGCAGAGTCGAACTGCCGACCTGTCGCTTAGGAGGCGACCGCTCTATCCATGCTGAGCTACGTCCCCAAAACCTTTTTCATTCTACCAACGCTTTAGACCCTTTTGGCCTATATCTTTTCGGAATTGCATTCCGGTGTAACTTATGGCGGCGGCGGCTTCGTAAGCGCTTTGAATCGCTCCTGGCAAAGACTTGGCGCTGGCTGTTACCGCCAGGACCCGGCCGCCGTTCGTGAGAAGATCACCTTGTTCGCCGCGGGTTATGCCGGCATGAAAGACCTTAGCGCCGTTGGATTCGGCCTTTTCGATGCCGGAAATAACGTCGCCTGTCCGGGGTTTGCCAGGGTAGCCGGCGGCGGCGAAGACGATGGCGACCGCCGGGTCGGGTGTCCATTCCAGAGTCTGCGTGTGGAGATTACCACTGGCCCCGGCATACAGGACCTGAGCGAGATCGGACCGCAGACGGTACAGAATCGGCTGCGTTTCGGGGTCACCCATGCGGACGTTGAACTCAAGTGTTTTCGGGCCGTCGGCCGTCATCATCAAACCAGCGTAGAGAAAGCCGGTGAAGGGCGAGCCTTCCTTTCGCATGCCGTCGATGGCGGGCCGCATGACGGTTTCCATAATGGTCTGGGTTGTTTCTTTGGTTAGAAGGCGTTCGTCGACATACGCGCCCATGCCCCCAGTGTTCGGGCCTTGGTCGTTGTCAAAAATATTCTTGTGGTCCTGTGAGGGGAGAAGGGGGAGGAGTGTGTGGCCATCGGAGAGAGCGATGAAGCTAATTTCTTCCCCTTTCAGAAATTCTTCGATGACCAGGCGCTGGCCGGCGGCGCCAACGAGTTCGCCGTTCATGAATTGCCTCACCGTCGCCCGGGCTTCGTCGATCGACTGGGCAATCACCACCCCTTTACCCGCCGCGAGTCCATCGGCTTTCAGTACCACTGGAGCTTCGTATTCGTCTAGCGCTTTCAGCGCGTCGGCCTCGTTGGTTGCGGTGTGAAAACGGGCGGTGGGAATGTTGTGGCGCGCGAAAAAGTTCTTGGAGAAGATCTTGCTGCCTTCGAGTTGGGCGGCGGCCTGTACAGGACCGAAGATGGCGCGGCCGTCTTGGCGGAATTGATCGACGACGCCGGCGATTAGTGGGGCTTCCGGGCCCACTACCGTCAGGTCAATGCCGTATTGGGCGGCGAGCCGGAGGTAGTTGTCACCAGCGAGGCAGGTCGCTGTTTGGGCCATTCCAGGATTGCCGGGGGCGGCGTAAACGCGTTCCACCGTCGGGCTCTGGGCGAGGCGCCAGGCGAGCGCGTGTTCACGGCCGCCGGAACCGATCACAAGTACGTTCAACGAAATTGCTCCTCCAGTTAGAATAGAACAGGCGCTCATTTGGCTTTTCACTTTGATGTTGTCGTGATCGGCGCAGGCCACGCGGGCTGCGAGGCGGCGCGAGCCTGTGCGCGTTTGGGGTTGAAGACCGCTATCGTCACGATGAATGTCGACTTGATCGCCCAGATGTCCTGCAATCCGGCGATTGGTGGAATCGCGAAAGGCCATCTGGTACGAGAGATCGATGCGCTTGGCGGCGTGATGGGCGAGCTGGCGGATCATGTCGGGATTCAGTTTCGGCTTCTAAATACCAGTCGCGGGCCGGCGGTGTGGTCGCCGCGGGCGCAGTGCGATAAAAAACAGTACCGAATTCGGATGAAAGATGTTTTGGAGCAGGAACCGAATCTCCGTATCTTGCAGGCGGAAGTCGCGGAACTATCCATTGATCCGGCCACTTCTGGAGCGCGACGCCGTATTCGCGGAGTTCTCTTGCGCGATGGGCGCAATGTCTCTGCCGGGGCGGTCGTGGTTACCACTGGAACTTTCCTGAATGGGTTAGCCCATGTTGGGGAAAACAAGTCTGACTGTGGGCGAAGCGGAGAAGCGGCGTCGAATCTCCTGGGTCATCAACTTCGAAAGTTGGACTTGCAATGGACCCGTCTGAAAACCGGAACCCCGCCGCGTCTGGACGGGCGGTCGTTGGATTGGTCTCGATTTGAGCCGCAGCCGGGGGATCTCGAACCGACGCCCTTTTCGTTTATGACGGAGAAGATTCAGCGGGACCAGATTAAGTGCTATATAGCATATACTTCTGAAGCGACCCATCGGATATTGCGCGATAACATTTCCCGCTCCCCGTTGTATAGCGGCGTAATCGAAGGCATCGGGCCTCGTTACTGCCCCTCCATCGAAGACAAGGTTGTGAAATTTCCCGATAAGGATCGCCACCAAATCTTTCTCGAACCGGAGGGCTTGGACACGCACGAGGTGTACGTTAACGGTATGTCTACCAGCATGCCCGTAGACGTCCAGGAGGCGATGATCGCTTCGGTCCCCGGCCTTGAGGATGCGGAGATGATCCGTCCGGGTTACGCGATCGAATATGACGCGATTGATCCGCGGGAGTTGGACCACCGCTTGGAAGTCAAAAAGGTGGAGGGATTATTCCTGGCAGGCCAGATCAACGGAACGTCGGGTTATGAGGAGGCTGGGTGCCAAGGGTTGATTGCGGGGTTGAACGCGGCTTGTCTCGTCGGAGGTTCCGATGGATTTTCGATCCCGCGATCAGAGGGGTATACCGGGATCCTCGTCGACGATCTGATCACCAAGGGTGCCGACGAGCCCTACCGGATGTTCACATCCCGGGCTGAGTACCGCCTGCATCTGCGGATTGATAATGCGGATGAACGATTAACGCCGTTGGGAAGACGCCTGGGTTTGGTGGGGGAGGAACGCTGGGTTCGTTATCAGCGAAAACAAGTTCAAAAGGGGCGTCTCATTCAGTGGTTGGCTGGGACACGGATCAATCCGCGGGACTTTCCGGAATTGGGCTTGCCATTCGATGATCGCCCGGTGCTGGAGGCCTGGTTGCGCCGCCCTGGATCGAAGTTATCGATATTGCGTTCTCGTATTCAGTTTGAACTAGGCGAAACGCCTGAGCGCGGACTCCTTGATACCGTTGAGACCGGAATCAAATACAAGGGATATTTGGACCAACAGGATCGCCAGATTTTACGCCTAAAGGAATCCGAGCGGCGGCCCGTTCCGGATCTCGATTATTCCGGAATACCGGGATTGTCCAGAGAAGTTTCGGAGAAACTGAAGCGGGTTCGCCCGGCAACGCTTGGGCAGGCCGCAAGGATTCCAGGAATCACCCCTGCTGCGATTGCTATTTTAGACATTTACCTCTCGAAGGGCTAGGTGTTCCACGTGGAACGTTGATAGGATCGGGAAAGGACAGAAACACTTGGCAAAAATTATAGCCATTGCTAATCAAAAGGGCGGGGTCGGGAAGACGACCACCGCAATAAACCTAGCGGCCTCGCTAGCGGCGAATGAACTTAAGGTGTTGCTGGTGGATGCGGATCCCCAGGGAAATTCGACAACGGGGGTTGGAATTGGGAAGGCGCCCGAAAATATAAGCCTTTATGATGTTCTGACCGGCGAGAAAACCGCTTTGGAAGCCATTGTCAGGACTGAGTGCGAGGGGCTGGATTTGCTTCCGGCCGATCGGTCACTCGTCGGGATTAATGTGGAGTTGATTCAAATGGCGAACAGGGAGGCCACTTTGAAGGGTGTTCTGGCGCCCATTCGTGACAGATACGGATACATCTTGATCGATTGTCCGCCTGCGCTGGATTTGCTTACGATAAATGCGCTGGTGGCGGCGGATTCGGTTTTGATACCGATTCAGTGCGAGTTTTTTGCGCTCGAGGGCATTTCGCAGTTGATGGATACGATTGATCGGATAAAAGACTCGTTCCAGCATGACATTCAAACCGAAGGAATCCTGCTGACAATGTTCGACGACCGGACGAACCTAACTCGGCAAGTTGCGACGGATTTGAAGGAATTTTTCCAGGACGAGGTTTTCAAGACAGTCATTCCGCGAAACGTGCGTTTGGCGGAAGCGCCAAGCCACGGAAAGCCTGTGCTGCTTTATGATGTGAAATCCAAGGGAGCGGAATGCTATCTGCAACTTGCAAAGGAGATGATAGCGAATGAGCAACGCGCCAGAGAACTCGCGAAAAGCGCTGGGTAAGGGGCTTTCCTCACTGCTGCCGGTGCGGTCGGTGAATATTCCGACGCAGGAACGGTATCGGGAGGCGCCGATCAATAGTCTTCCGGTTAATTCTATCGAGCCGAATCCTCTACAGCCGCGGAGCGTGTTTGACGCGGCGCGACTGGCGGAACTGGCGCAGTCAATTCGGGCGAACGGGATTATTCAGCCGTTGATTGTACGCAAGGTTGGGGAGAAATTTTATTTGGTCGCGGGAGAGCGGCGGTGGCGGGCGGCGCGGCTGGCGGGTTTAGCGGAAGTTCCGGTTGTCGTGCAGGATCTGTCGGACGCAAAGGTTTTGGAAGTTGCGCTGATTGAGAATATCCAGCGGGAGGATTTGAATCCGATTGAGATTGCGACGGCGTTTGAAAAGCTTTCCGGCGACCTTGGGCTGAGCCACGAGGAGATTGGGGCGCGAACCGGCAAAGAACGGTCGACGATCACGAACATGCTGCGGCTGTTACGGCTTCCCGGTGCGATACAAATCATGTTAGCTGAGAAGCGGTTGTCGATGGGACACGCGAAGGCGATACTTGCATTGCCGGATGATGATTTGCAAATGGAGGTTGCGGAGAAGACCGTTTCCCAGGGGCTCAGCGTCCGGCAAGTTGAACAGATGGTTCAGAAGATGACGCAGACGCGGGACGCGAAAAAACCGGCGGATCGGGAGATGGATCCAAACGTGAAAGCCGCGATCCAGGAATTAGAAAATGCGCTGGGAACACGAGTACGGATCATCGAACGCGCGCCTGGAAAGGGGCGCGTTGAAATTGATTATTACTCGAGTGATGACCTGGATCGAGTCTATTCGGTCATTGTGGGCGAGGCACCATGACTTCTAAAAATGGTGCCGGCGGTAGGACTCGAACCTACGACCTGCGGATTATGAGACCGCCGCTCTAACCACCTGAGCTACACCGGCAACAAACCCCATAATAAACAACAACTTGCAAACATGTCAACACGATATGCTATATAGCACTAACAATCCAGCTTTGGTTTCTCAATTCAGTGATGTTCCGAAGAGGGTCGGTCGCGAGGGAACGCCAGCAGGCACGGCGGGAGCGACCGTGGAAGTTCCAGGGGCGGGGACAGTTATTCAATTCAGTGATGTTTCGAAGAGTTACGCAATCTACGCGGCTCCGACCGACCGGCTGAAGGAACTGTGTACGCTGAACCGCGTCTCGTATCATCGTGACTTCTGGGCGTTGCGGGATGTGTCCTTCAACATACGGAGGGGCGAGACGTTTTGCATCATCGGCGAGAATGGCTCCGGGAAGAGCACACTATTACAGATTGTGGCTGGGATCTTGCAGCCGACGACGGGGACGGCGGCGACGAATGGGCGGGTGGCGGCGTTGTTGGAACTGGGGTCCGGGTTCAACCCGGAATTCACGGGACGGGAGAATGTCTATTTGAACGCAGCGATTCTGGGTCTTTCAACGGCGGAAATCGACAGCCGGTACGGGGACATTGAGGCGTTTGCGGAGATCGGCGATTTTATCAATCAACCGGTGAAGACGTACTCCAGCGGGATGACAGTGCGGCTGGCGTTTTCGGTGGCCATCCACGTAGACCCGGATGTGCTGCTGGTAGATGAGGCGCTGGCGGTGGGGGACATATATTTCCGGCAGCGGTGCATGCGGAAGGTTCATGAACTGCGCTCGCGTGGGGTGACGATTTTATTCGTCTCGCACGCGATTGGGGATGTAAAGGCGATTGGGGACCGAGCGATGTGGCTGGATAATGGCAGGATTCGAGAGATTGGCGAGACCGAACTGGTTGTTGCAAAATACTTGGCGTTTATGGGCGCGAAGGACTCGCAATTTCTGGGATTGGGGCGGAAGGAGTTAACGGGTGCGCAGCCGCTGGCGGCGACGAAGGCGCCGGAGTTGGTGACCGGAATTCCAAATATCGATCATCGGTATGGTGACGCGCGGGCGGAGATCGTTGGCGTCCAGGCGACGGATCCAGATGGCAGACCGGTTCACTTGCTGGAGCCGGGGAGCAAAATTGTTCTTCGGATCAGCGCGCGGGCGAAGGAGCCGATTTTGAATCCGAATATCGGGTTTATGCTTCGCAATCATTTGGGCGTGGATTTTGCGGGCACAAACACACTGCGCGAAGGGCACCAATTGCCGGAGATGTGGCCCGGAGATACAACAACCGTCGATTTTCACATAACGCTGCCCGAGTTGTATCCAGCGGCCTTTTCATTTTCGCCGGCAATCGCGGATGGGAATCTGACAGCGTATACAATGTGCGATTGGATCGACAACGCACTCACGTTGCAAATGGGCCACGGCGAAGGGCAGATTTATGGCTACTTGCATCTGCCGTGCCGGGTAGAAGTGAACAGCCGGTTGCGCGGCCAGACGGAGGCCTCGCATGAACGGTGAAATGACGGGAGAACGCGCCGATGCGGGGCAAGCGGACGGGCGTGTTGGCATCGCGGCCGGCGCGGGGGTTGCGCGGCACGGTGAGACAAAGGCCGCGCATGAGTAGTGAGTTTACGGGCGAGCGCGTGATTCCCGGGATGGTGGACGTCGACCTTTGGAACGAACATTTCTCCCGGTATGCCTTTGCGGCGCGGTTGGCGGGGCGGAAACGCGTTCTGGACATTGGGTGCGGAACCGGATATGGCTCGGCGGAGTTGGCGAAGACCGCTAGTAACGTGACTGGTATCGACATCGGGGAAGACGCGATCGCGTATGCCGTTGGGCATTATTCGCGGCCCAATTTGCAGTTTCAACAGGCTGGGGCGGCGGCGCTTCCCTTCCCCGATGGGTCCTTTGAGCTGGTTGTGGCGTTTGAAGTGATCGAACATTTGACGGACTGGGAGCCGTTGATTGCCGAGGCGCGGCGGGTGCTTACGCCGGGCGGCCAATTTGTGGTCTCGACGCCGAATAAGACGTACTACGCGGAGACGCGGCGGCAGACAGGCCCAAACCCATATCATGAACACGAGTTCGAATTCGAGGAATTCAAGCAAGCGTTGGAAGAGCACTTTCCGCACACGCTACTGTTTACCGAGAACCACGCGGCCAGCATCGTATTTCGGGCAGTGGGAAGCGGTGGCGCGCCTTCGGCCGATGTTCGATTGGACGGCGATCCGGCGAGTGTGGATGAGGCGCATTTCTTCATTGCGGTTTGCGCGGGACAGCTGATGACGGAGGTGCCGGCGTTCCTCTATGTTCCGACGGCGGCGAATGTGTTGCGCGAGCGGGAGCAGCACATACAGCGGTTGGAAGGCGAGTTGGCAGCGAAGGATGGGTGGCTGCGGGAGTCGCAGCAGAATCACGCGGAACTGGTGGGATTACATGAGCAGCAGACGGGGGAGTTGACGAGCCGCAATGAATGGGCGCTGGGGCTGAATCAACAGGTGAAGAACGCCGGGCTGCGAATTGCGGAGTTGCAGGAAGAACTCACCGCGCAGCAGACGGCGGGCCAGGCGTCGGTGAATGGGTATGAGGCGGAGATTGCGCGTTTGGACGGGGAGCGGGCGGCCGCGATCGCTTGGGGGCAGGCGAAAGATACGGAGTTGTTGGCGCAGTTGGAGGCGAGCCGCGCTGAGTTTGCGAAGTGTCTGGCGCTGTTCCAGCAGGCGGAAATGACGATCGAAGAGCGCACGCTGTGGGCGCAGTCATTGGCGGCGGAGATAGATAATCTGCGGGCGCGGTTGGAATCGGTTCGAGCGTCGAAGTGGGTACGGCTGGGGCGAAGCATGGGAATCGGTCCGAAGGCCGGATAGCCCATGGCGTTACTGTGGCGCATTCTGCGCAATTTACCGCTGCTGATCCTGTCGCCGTTTTTGCTGGGCATACCGATGATTGCCATGGCGATGGCGGATTTGCTGGGCCGGCGGAGACCGTTGCCGGTAAGCACGCGGCCAGACACGCGGGCGGCGAGCGTGGTGATTCCGAATTGGAATGGGCTGGACCTGTTGGAGAAATATCTTCCATCAATCTTGGAAGCGACGAAGGGGAATCCGGCGAACGAGATTATCGTGGTGGACAATGGCAGCACGGATGGCAGCGCCGCGTATTTGAAGGTGGCCTTTCCGGGGGTGCGGGTGTTGGAGCTGGACCGGAATTATGGATTTGGCGAGGGGTCCAATCGCGGCTTCGCGGCGGCGAAGAATGACATCGTTGTCCTGTTGAATAGCGATATGCGGGTGGCACCGGATTTTCTGGCTCCGTTGCTGGAGGGCTTTTCGGACGAGAATGTGTTTGCTGTGGCTTGTCAGATATTTTTCACTGATCCATTGAAGCTACGGGAGGAGACAGGGCTGACGCAGGGGTGGTGGGAGAATGGCGGGCTGCGGGTTCGGCATCGTATCGATGCGCGCGTGACGGGGGCATTTCCTTGCTTTTATGGTGGGGGCGGTTCGTGCGCTTTTGACCGGCGGAAATTCGCGGAACTGGGCGGGTTCGACGGGTTGTTGGAACCGTTCTATTTGGAGGATACCGACCTTGGGTACATGGCGTGGAAGCGCGGCTGGAAGGTGTTGTATGAACCACGCAGCGTGGTGTGGCACGAGCATCGCGGGACGATCGGTAAGAAGTTTTCACCGGCGTATATTCAGTCGATTCTGAAGAAGAACTTTCTGCTGTTTTGCTGGAAGAACATACATGAATGGCCGCGGCTGGGGTCACACTTCTTTTTTGCATTAGGAGGGGCGTGGCTGAGTGTCCTTTTTGGGGACTCGTTTGAACGGCCGAATCCGATGGCTTTGTGGCGGGCGTTCCTGCAACTTCCGATGGCATTGCGGAGCCGTTGGCTGGCGCGGGGGTTGGCGGCGATCAGCGATACGGAGGCGTTTCGGCGACCGATGCCCGGGTATTTTCTGGATCGGTTTGTTGAAATGCCCCGGCGGCAGGACCGCCCGAGTGTGTTGTTCCTATCGCCCTATCCGGTGTGTCCGCCGATTCATGGCGGGGGCGTGTTTATCTACCAGACCTTGCTGGAACTGGTGAAACATGCGGACGTGCATTTAGTGATTTTGTTGGATGAAGAATGGCAGGAAGCGGCACATGCGGAGTTGACGGCGTGCTGCAAGACGGCTGAATATCTGGTTCGGCTACCGGGGCAGCCGAGGGGATTTGGGTCGCTGACGCCGTTCGCGGTGCGCGAGTTTGCCAATGACGATTTGCGGTGGGCGATTCAGCGGACGCTGTTGTTGCACAAGGTGGATGTTGTTCAACTTGACTACACGAATATGGGGCAGTACGGGGAAGACTACCGGCAGATTGCGAATGTGTTGTTTGAGCATGATGTGTATTTCCAGTCCATCGGGCGGTCGCTGGCGAAAGATGGGGCGTGGATGCGGCGGCCGGGGGCGGCGTATGAGTATTTGCGGGCGCTGCGGTATGAGTTGACGCTGCTGCCGAAGATGGACCGGATTCAGATGTGCAGCCAGGCGAATGCGGATTATCTGCTGGAGTTCGCGCCGGAATTGAAGCCGAAGATGCAGACGGGGTTGCGAGCGGGGATCGATACTTCGCGTTATGTGTTTCAGGCTGATGGGCGGGAGCCGGATA
>CAMDKT010000010.1 GCA_945900935.1 Candidatus Sulfopaludibacter sp. SbA3
ACCGCAGTATGGGCAGCAGCCGCAACCGCCGCAATACGGCCAACCGCCACCGCAGTATGGGCAGCAGCCGCAACCGCCGCAATACGGCCAACCGCCACCGCAGTATGGGCAGCAGCCGCAACCGCCGCAATACGGCCAACCGCAGCCCGCCGCCGCAGCCGACATGGAGGACAACGTCGCCTCCGCCCTCTGCTACCTGCTCAGCTTCATCACGGGAATCATTTTTCTCGTCCTCGAACCCTACAGCAAAAATAAGGCCGTGCGATTCCACGCTTTTCAGGCAATCTTTTTCGGTGTCGCCTGTATCGCCGTCAACATCGCCATGATGATTGTCTCCGGCATCCTGCATTCGATTCTGAACCACACATTGTGGTTTATCCCCTCGACTCTCAGCCTCGGCGTATCGCTCTGCATGTTGTGCGCCTGGCTGTTCCTGATGTACAAGGCCTACAATCGCGAATACTTCAAAATCCCCATTCTCGGCGACCTCGCCGAAAAACAGGCGTAGCCGCTTCGCTTCTGCGCGCGTCTAGATACTCGTGACCGCACGCGTACTTGTATTCTGTCTTCTCTCGGCTGCCCAGTTCCGGGGGCAGCCGGTATCTATTCCCAAAATCGGCATCATCGACTATTTCGGCCTGAAAAAGGCCAATCGCGAAAGAATCGAAAAGGCCCTCGAAGTGAAGATGGGCGGCCCGCTGCCCAAATCAAAAGGCGAAATCGAAGAGCAGATCGAGCTGCTCAACCTCGTCGTCCGCGCCCAACTGGAAGCTGTCTGCTGCGAAAACGGCGACGCCATACTTTACGTAGGCATCCAGGAAAAAGGCGCGCCCGTCTTCGAATACCACGAGCAGCCCTCCGACGAAATGTTGCGTCTGCCCGAGCCAATCGTCGACACCTGGAATCTTTTCATGGAGCAAGTCCAAATCGCCGTCCGTGAAGGCAAAGCGGCCGAGGATCTCACCACCGGCCACAGCCTGATGCAACACGCCCCGGCCCGTGAGCTGCAATTGCAGTTTCCCGAAATGGCCGACAAGCATCTCGCCGCCATCCGCAATGTTCTGCGCAAAAGCGCCGACGAAACGGAGCGCGCCATCGCCGCCTATGTCATCGTCTACGTTTCGAAGAAACCTTCGATCGTCGATGACCTCCAATACGCCATCCGAGACCCCGATGACGGCGTCCGCAACAACGGCTTGCGTTCGCTCGCGTCCCTTGCCGTGCTTGCCAAATTGAACCCCCATTCCGGTGTCTCTGTCAGCCCCACCTGGTTCGTCGAGCAGTTAAATTCGCTCACTTGGAGCGACCGCAACAAAGCCGCCTTCGCGCTAGTAACGATGACCGAGACCCGCGATCCGCGGACCCTCGCCATGCTGAAGGAGCGCGCCCTGGATTCCATGATCGACATGGCCCGCTGGAAGCATTTGCCCCATGCGCTCCCCGGGTTCATCCTGCTCGCCCGCACTGCCGGCTGGGAAGAAAAACGAATTCAGGACACGTGGGCCGCCGGAACGCATCTTGCCGCGATCGAGGAGATCGTGAAATCCCTCGAAGCGGCGGCTAAGAAGAAGAAATAATGGGAGGCAAGCCCATCACGTCGGCCCTCTCGGAATCGGTCAAAAACGGTGACGAGGCCACAGCGCTGTCGAGCGTCGCCTGGACAAGCTGGCCTTGCGCCGCGAAGATGACTCCGGCGATCCAGAACAGTACCCCCGGTATCCCGGCCGGTATTATTGCCCCCAGCGCCAACGCCCCGAGTTTGTCCGCCATGCTGATCGAAAGAAGGATAATTGCGCCAGCGAGGCAAGGTCCGAGGATTTTGAGGCCATTGCCTAGCCCGACCAACGCGTTCGCAACACGATACGCATCCCGGTACCTATTTACAACTGGCGAACTTGACAATGTAGTCGTAGAGGCGGAATCGCTTGGGCGTGCGTCGATAAACGCCCCCGACCCGCCAAAAGCCGGTAAACGCCTCAAAATGTCTTCGGGCAATCGTTGCACGCATTTTCGACAGCTATAATTCGCATGCGTCGCTAAAACCGACTCCCCGCAACTCGGACACGTCGCAACAATCGCCATGATCGCCTCCCGGAATCTGAGCTAAAACATAATTCTATATCAATCCATCCGCCCCGCGCCGCACCACTCTGCCAATTTCCTGAAACAGCCTATATCAACCGGGCATCGAAGGAAAACGCCCTCTCCCGGATCAAGTGGAGCGAGTTCGCGCCGGGATGGCGGGGATTGAAAACGTAGTTTGTTTCTTCCGGAAGAATGACCGATGGAACCGCTAAGAGACACGTTGACTTTCCGCGGAGCCAAGCGTCGCCGATATGGCGGCTCCAGCTTTCATTCTGAATCCGGCCCCGCGGCGGGGCGCCCGGAGTGGTAATCGCCGGTGAGCCGGGCAGCTCAAAAATACCCAGCCGCAGATCATCGGGAAGCAGATCGGGATCCGTGTGCGCCAAACGTTCCAGGACTACGATCGCCGCCGAGGCCCCAAAGTAGACTACCGGTTCCCCTTGGGAATGCCATCGCCCCTCAGCAAAGGCACCGCCGATGCCATCCAGCCCGGGCCCATGTAGTGCCCGATACAATCTCCAGAGCCCCGGCATTAGTACACGAAACTAAACTGAATCTGCCGCAATTCCCGCTCCACGCGTTGCGTTCCGGGGTCGGTATCGAGCAGTTGCAAGGGCATCGCAGTCCCAATCGCCCGGCTCGGACGCTTCAACCATTGAACCGCTTTCTCCGTTTCGCCGAAGACTTCCGTCGCAAGTGCGATAATTCGGTCCATCCGCGCCAGGCGATCCGACACCGCCGGGCTCAGGCGCGCCTCCGTCTGCGTCTTCCGTTGCAACGTCCGCTCCGACAGTCCCAATAGCGCAAGAAGCATCGCCCGATCTACCGCCAACTGTCGCGCCATCTGATCGAGGCGCACGGCGGGGAAGCCTTTGCGAACGGTCTCAATCATCGGGCTGGATATGACTTCCGGCTGTGAAATTTCTTGCAGTATCGCCATCTGTCAATTATTATCCGCCATCTGGCGGAAAATACAAGCATCTTCTATCGCAGCCCTTTCCCCTTCAAATACGCAATCAACGCCGCCGGATCATCCGAAATGATCCCGTCCACTTCAGCCTCAATCAATTTGTCCCATTCGGAAGGCTCATTCGCCGTCCACGGCACCACCGTCAGCCCCGCCTTATGCGCCGCCGCCACTTCCGCCGCCCGAACCGTCGAATACTGCGGGCTTACAATCCCGGCCCCGGATTCCTTCGCCAATTCCACCAGCGTCCGATGCCGCAAAGTTGCGCGAATCGGATACAACGCCGCCAGCCGCATCTTCGGCTCCAGTTTCTTCATCGCGTGCAGCGTCCGGAAATCGAATGACTGCAAAATCACCCGGCTCGTCAAATCATTCTTCCGCGCCAATTCCAAAACCAACTCCGCAAACCGCTCCGGCGACGGCGTCAATTCCGGCTTGTCGACCGAAATCTTCGTCTCAATATTGAACCCTACCAGGCTCCCCGTTTTTCGAACCAAATCAAAAACCTCTTGCAGCGCCGGTACCCGCGTCCCCGGCACCGCCGTCTGTTTTGGAAAGCCCGCGTTCGCGATCGCCCCGCAGTCCCACTTGCGCAACTCCGCCAGCGTCATTTTTCGAATCACACGCTCTGCCCCAGCCGGACCCATGCAAAACGCCGGATTCATCTGCGCATCGTGCGATACCACCAGCACATCGTCCTTGGTAACGGCGAGATCCATCTCCAAAACGTCCACGCCCTGCGCTATCGCATACGCAAAGGCCGGCAGACTGTTCTCCGGCCGCAACGCCCGCGCGCCGCGGTGGCCGTGAACTTCAATCCGCGGAGCCGCGTTCCCGAACGTAGTCATCATCAATATCACCGGAAGTATAATCGAGGTTCGCACGTAACTCAGCCTAGCAGTTCACAGCTACAGGAGCATGACATGACCCGCCGCCAGATCGCGAAAGCCGCCGCCGCCCTCAGCTATTCCCGGATCCTCGCCGCCAATGGCCGCATTCAAATGGGGTTCATCGGCCTTGGCAATCGCGGCGATCAGGTCCATGACGGATTCCTGGAATACGCCGATTCCCAAACCGTCGCCATCTGCGACCTCCGTGACGGCTACCTCAACTTCGCCGCCGCCAAATCCCGCGGCACGCCATCCTGTTCATCGACGCCTGCCGGGCGGGCAAGGACGTCTACGTCGAAAAACCGCTCTCACTTACCGTCAGCGAAGGCCGCCGCATGGTGGAAGTGGCGGCCGAAACAAAACGCGTCGTCCAAGTTGGTATCCAGCGCCGTTCCTCCAAATTCCTCCAGGAAGCCGTCGATTACATCAAGACCGGCGCCCTCGGGAAAATTAACGTCGCCCGCGGTTTCCACGTGCAAAACGAGGTGCCAAACGGCATCGGAAACGCGCCGAACACCGCCGCCCCCTCCCCCGAAATGTGGGATCAGTGGCTTGGCCCCGCCCCAAAAGGCCCCTGCAATCCCAACCGAAGTTTCTACAACTTCCGCTGGTTCTATGACTATTCCGGCGGGCAGATCACCAATTTCGGCGTGCATCATATGGACATGCTGCGTTGGGCGCTCGGAAAGCAAACGCCCCGCGCGGTCGTCGCCATTGGGGGTAAGTATGGCGTCAACGACAACCGCGAAATCCCGGACACTTGCGAAGCTCACTGGGAATAATTCGGCGACCTGCTGATGGGCTTCCTTCAATACAACGCCGCCCCAGCCAGCGTTCGCGGCGCCGAAATGGAAATCCGCGGCACGCTCGGAACACTGTACATCTACTCGAACCGCTGGGAAGTAGTCCCCGAAAGAACGACAGAGATGCTATTCGGCACCCGCACGCCCGTTGACCCCGCCTCACTGCCGTAACTTTATCGACTGCGTCAAATCCCGCGCCCGCACCAACTGCCCCATTGAGGAAGGCCACACGTCAACCGCAAACACCGTCATTGCCCACATTGCGCTCCGCACGCGCAGTTTCCTCGAATGGGACGGCAAAGCCGAACGTTTCACGAACAGCGAAACCGCCAACCGCTTTCTCAGCTATAAGTACCGGGCACCTTTCAAACTGGGGTAATCCCGGGCGTTCCGTTTGGAATGGGTACCGTGTCGCTCGATAACGGACGCGCACACGGGCAGCAGTCGGAACACCGGCGGCACCGGCCGCAAAGGTGCGATCCGCATGAGTCCTTGGTACACCACGCGCAGATTTGCGCCGATGGCTCAGCGCAAATTGTGCAGACAAACCGCGTGGAAATGGTCACTTTTGGTCCTTTTGTGGGGATTTTGGCGGAGATGGCGTCTTCGGCTTGGCCGGCGGCGGCTGTTTAACGATGATACTCAAGCACCGCTGCGCTTCGTTCTCCATCACTTTCCATTCGCCTTCCTTCGTCGCCGCCAGATCCAGTGCGTACTGCTTCAGGCTCTCCCGGTTTGCCGCGTTCTCATCCGCCACACCCAGCAGCAGATCCGCCAGCGCCGGATTCTGATACCGCCGTACCCCAGACGCCAGCGATCCCAGATACACATTCACCCCATCCAGCCGGAACAGCGTGTCGAGCGCAAGAGACAGCCGCGTCGGTTCTTTCGCCAACTGACTGGACGCCTCTTGCAGCCCGCCAATGGCCGCGCGGACGCTCCGCCACTGCGCCTGATACGCGTCTGGAGCGCCCTTCTCTTTCCACGCAGCGGGGTTGATTTCTTCTACCAGCGGACCCAGTTTTTGGGTGTTATTCACCAAGCTGTTCAGCAGCTTTCTTGTCTCCCATTCCGGCGGGATCCCAGCAGGCGATTGGGCAAAGGCCGCCGCCGTCAGCGCAAAAAGGGACAGTAACCGTTGTCCCCATTCCTCAAAAACGTAAGCGCACATACCTCTATCTTCAACTATTGAGGCGGAGGAGGGGGAGGAGGGGGAGGCGTCGCGCCCGTGTCGCCAGGCAGACCACCGCCGCCCGGAGTCGGCACCGTGCCGCCGGAAGTACCGCCCCCGCTCTGCGGAATCCGGTTCAGCGCCGTGGAAACAGCGTCGCTGGCGACCTGCAACGCGCGCTTCAATGCGTTGCCTTTATCAAAATTCGCTTTGGCGATCGGCTGCGTCTTGTAGACGCGCAAATACTCGCCTTCGCTCAACCTCTTCGGCGGACCAGAAGGAATCAGCGCGTGACGCACGTCCACTAGCCCCTCTTCCACCAGCACCAGCGTCGTCGCGTCGGAGTCTTCAATCTGCACATCGAAAATCGTGCCGCGCACCGATATCACGGCCGTCGGTGTAGTCACCCGGTTCGGATTCGGCTGCCCGCCGAACTTTTGCACATGAACTTTCACGCGGCCCAGGAACAGATCGAGCAGATCCTTCCAGTCGCCGGCGTTATTACGGAAAACAACGTGCGAGTTGGCGAACACTTCAAACGTGCTGCCATCGTTCACTTGGAACAGCCCGTACCCGTTCCCGCCCGTAACAATCACTTGCCGTTTCTGCACCCAGTCCCCGACATTCAATACCCACGGCTCCTGGTTTTTCAACACCGACACCTG
Source organism: Candidatus Sulfopaludibacter sp. SbA3 (assembly GCA_945900935.1). Taxonomy (GTDB): domain Bacteria; phylum Acidobacteriota; class Terriglobia; order Bryobacterales; family Bryobacteraceae. The sequence goes on from CAMDKT010000010.1 coordinate 6,582, forward strand.
GCCGGTGAGTTGCAGAACCTGCGCCGAGTACTGTTTCTCTTCAGGAAAAAGGTTCGGCAATTGCGCGAAGACCGGGCACACGAAGAGCGCTGTACAAACCGCTAGCGTTCCCTTCGTTATGAACCCGTGCATACTAATCCTCTCGCCTCGGAGCGTTCCTCCATCCCGATGACTACAATTGGGACAGACTAATGCATCCCGATTCTACCACTAAAATTGCATAGCAAAAGTGGGTCCTTATCGGATTGTTCCGAGTAAGGCGAATGGAATCAACAGTTTTTGGGGCGATGAGCCGATAGAAAGGAGTGACTGCGAGCTGCCAACCGGATACAATGGACGCAATAGGTGAGTCCTTTCGGTGCAGTGGCCACGTATCACAATTTAGCGCAATGAAACGTCAAGTCCGGATAATGGGTCTTTTGTTGCCACTGCTGACAGCGGCCGGCGGCCCCGTGTTCGCCGAATGGCGTCACATCGGCACCGCCGCCATGGACTTACGCCTCAACGGTCTCGCCACGGGCCCCGTCGCCGGTGTCGGTTGGTCCGCCGACGGCTCTACTATTTTCGCCAGAACCGCCATCGGCCGATGGCTTGTTACCGAAGACGCCGAAAACTGGGCCCCCACGCAAAAAACGCCAATCGAAAGTCGCGCCGCCGTCGTCGACCGCCTCCCTGAACCTCGCGCCCGTATTGTCGCTGCCGGCCGGGCCGGTTGGGCCTACGCCTTCGGCGATCATCTCTGGCGAACCGAAGATAACGGCCGCAGTTGGCGCAACCTTACGCAAAGGAAGCAAACCTCCCTCCTCGGCGGTCCTATCAGTGAGGCCGCCGTCCGACCCGGCGTTCCCGAAGAAGTCGTCGTTTCTTCCGCCACCGGCGTCTGGAAAGCTGCCGACGCCGGGCTCACCTGGCTCAGTCTAAACGCCGCGTTGCCCCTGCTTCCGGTCCGGCGTATCGTCAGTCTGCCTCGCGAAACGGAAGGCCTCCGCGTCGCGATGCTGGCCCCAAACACCCTCACCCCGGCCGTTTTCGAATGGGCGCCCGGCGAGCGCGCCGCCTGGCAACCCGTCTCCGGCAATCTGCTCCGCGAACAATTAGTCCGCGCTACGCTCTCCCGCGAGTTCGGCGTTACCATTTCCGCCCTCGCCTATTCCGGCGATGCTATTTACGCCGGCGCAGAGGATGGCCGCGTCTACGTCTCGCTCAATCGCGGAACCTCCTGGTTGCAACCCGCCCAGAACCCGGGAGCCGTCGTCGAAGCTTTCTCTCTCGATTCCCGCGAACCCCGGCGCGCCCTAGTCAGTCTCCGCCGCGCCGAAACCGGCGGCCCCGTCGTCTTAAGAACCACAAACGGCGGCCAAATCTGGGACGACATGACATCCAATCTGGGCCAAACCGCTGTCTACGGCGTCACCGCCGATTTCGACTCCGGCGCAGTTTACGCCGCCACCGAATCCGGCGTTTTTTGGACTTCGACTGACCTGACAGCCATGGGCCAGGCCACCGCCTGGAAGAAAATGCCGGGCAATCTACCCGACGCTCCCGTCTTCGACGTCAAACTCGACTCGCTCGGCCAAACGCTTTATGCCGCCGTCTTCGGCCACGGCGTCTACGCCGAAACCTCCCCGCACCAAATGCGCGAATGGAAAATTGTCAGCGCCGCCGATTGGACCGCCCGCGCCGCCGCCCCCGGAGCACTCTTGAGCGTCCTAGGCGGAAAAGTGCGAAATGTACGCGCCGGCGAACGACCCGTACTCGTTTTGAGCAGCGGCGAGCGCGAAACCCAAATTCAACTTCCCTTTGACCTTGAGGGCTCCACCGTCGCGCTCTCCATGGAATCCGCCGGCGGCAATGTCCGCTCTAATCTTCCCCTGCTCCTTGCCGCCCCGGCCATTCTTGTTGATCGCGACGGCACCCCCATGGCCATGGATGGCGCTAGCGGTGCCCTTGTCGATGGCGGAAACCCCGCCCGCGCCGGCGGCCTCGTCCAGATTCTCGCCAGCGGACTCGGTCGCGTCACTCCGAATTGGCCCGTTGGTCTGCCCGCCCCCTTCGGCGATGCCGCCCCGGTTGTCATTGCTCAAGTCAGAGCGTTCCTGGATGGATCCCCTGTCGAAGTCGTTCGCGCCACTCTCGCCCCCGGTTACATCGGTTACTATCTCGTCGAAGTGCGGCTTCCCGATATTGTTAACACCGGTGCCGCCGAGCTTTTTTTGGAGGCTGCCAACTCTCCAACTAACAAAGTGCGTCTTTACATTGAACCGTAGCGGTACACAGGAGCCTGTCATGAATCGACGCAAATTGCTGATTACCGGGTTGGGTGCGTTGCCCCTATTCGCCCAGGATTCCAAAAAGGGCGAAAAACTCGCGCCCTACTATCCTACGCCCGAAGCCATCGTCGAAAAAATGTTGCAGCTCGGCGGCGCAAAGAAGGGTGAAAAGGTCTTCGACCTCGGCAGCGGCGACGGCCGCATCGTCATCATCGCCGCGGAGAAGTTTGCCATGAACGCCGTCGGCGTGGAGTTCGACAAAGACCTCTACTCCCAAAGCTCCGAGAAGATCCGCCGCATGGGCCTTTCCGAACGGGCGAAAATCATCCATGGCGATCTGCTTCAGCAGGACTATTCCTCCGCCGACCTCATCACCGTCTATCTGCTCCCCGTCGCCAACGACAAGCTACGCCCAATTCTCGAAAAACAGCTGAAAAAAGGCGCTCGCGTTGTCGCCCACGACTTCGAAGTCGGCGGCTGGCGCGCCGACAAAACGGAAGTGATCGAAGACGACGGCGAGGGCCGCAGCCACACGCTTTATTTGTATAAGCGATAACGCCAAAAACCGTGCCAACGACCAATTTCATCCAACCTTAATTTTTCCTCCCGCCGCCACCAAGCATCAAAGCCCCCGCAAAAACGGGTTCCGCTTCTTCTCCCGCCCAATCGTCGTCGAATCCCCATGCCCCGGCACCACAACAGTATCCTCCGGCAATTCCAGCAATTTCCCGGCAATCGACCGCAATATCTGGCGTCCATCGCCTCCCGGTAAATCCGTCCGCCCAATCGAATCCCTAAACAACGTATCCCCCGCCAGCAAAGTTTTCTCCCCAGGAATCCAAATGCACGAACTTCCCTGCGTATGCCCCGGCGTGTGCATTGCCACTAGCTCCGTCGCCCCCAACAAAAATTTATCCCCGTCCTTCAAACCCCCGTCAATCGCAGTCTTCTCCGGAACTTCCATCCCCAGCCACGACGCCTGGACGTCAAGATGCTTATACAGCTCCGCATCGTTTTCGTTCATATAAACCGGCGCTCCGGTTGACGCCTTCAACTTTGCCGCCCCGCCAATATGATCGATATGCGCGTGCGTGATCAGAATCATCTTCACCATCAATCCATGCTTCGACAAAATGGCTTCGATCTCCGAAATGTCATCGCCCGGATCGATGACAATCCCCTCCCCCGTCTCCGGATCGCCCAATATCGAGCAGTTGCATCCCAGTTGCCCCACCGCCAGCACCTCATGAATCATGTCTTGTATTGTAAACATCTACACTAAGGAGTAGCCATGCTTGATTTATTTCCCTACCTCGCCCGCGTCATCCACATCGCTTCCGCGGTGCTTCTCCTCGGCGGCATCTGCTATGCGTGGAATCTTTCCAAGTACAAGCTCCTTCCGGAAAACCCCGCCTATGGCTTCCGCCCCGCCGTCTGGAGCCTCGTCGCCGCGCTCTTCCTCACAGGCTCGTACAACCTCGTCAACAAAATGCCCGTGCCCAAGGAATATCACATGCTCTTCGGCATCAAATTCCTGCTCTTCCTGCACATCGCCGCCGTGTCGATTCTCCTCGTCAAACCGAACACCACGCCCGAAAGACGCGCCCGCATGTTAACCGGCCTCGTCGTCTCCGGCCTCAGCGTGATTCTCGTTTCCGCGGCCCTCCGCGCGCTTACGCAGTAACCGCCATGCTCAATGCTTTCTTCGATTCCGCGTCGCTGTTCGAACTCCCGGGCCGCGGTCGCATCAAAGTTTTTGGCGAGGATCGCAAACGCCTCCTCCACGCCATGACCACCAACCACGTCGAACAGCTCGAACCCGGCCAGGGCTGCTACGCGTTTTTCTTGAGCGCCCAGGGCCGCATCCTCTCCGACGTGACGATTCTCGCTCTCAGCGACCATCTGCTCCTCGACGTCGAGCCCGCCCAGGCCAAGCCCGTTTTTGCCCATTTGGATAAGTACATCATCGCTGACGATGTCACGCTCGAAGACGCCACCGAACAGCAGACGACACTCGCCCTGGAAGGACCCGCCGCGAAAGATATTCTGGAAGCCATCGGGGCCCCCGTGCCCGTCAACAACTACGACACCGCCGATTGGGCCGGCCGTCTGATCGTCAAAACCAGCTACACCGGAGCCGAAGGCTACCACATCTACCTCAGCCCGCTCGACGCGCCAATTCTCCGCGAAACCCTGCAGGACGCGCGCGCCTTCGAAGCCGACGAAGACGAAATCGAAACCGCCCGCATCCTCAATGCGCGCCCGCTGTACGGCGTCGACATCACGGACAAAAATCTTCCGCAGGAAACCCAATTGACCCACGCCCTGCACTTCACAAAGGGCTGCTATCTCGGCCAGGAAATCGTCGAGCGAGTCCGCTCCCGGGGCCACGTGAACAAGGTCCTGAAGCGCGTCGAACTGCCGCTTGCAGAAGGCGCCGTCACCAGTTCCGCCTACGATCCCCGCAACGACAAAACGGTCGGCCTAGCTTACGTTCGCCCGTAGCCGTTCCAGCCATTCCGTCGGCACACTCACATTCCCGAACTTCCCCGTGCCCAACTTGATATCGGGCTTATACGTCCCGTGGTAGTCCGAACCGCCGGTCGTTAACAGCCCGAACCGCGCGGCCAACGCTGTGTACCGTTTCACTGCCGTCGCGTCATGGTCGCTGTGCCGTACTTCCAACCCCAGCATCCCCATCTCAACGGCCGCCTCAATCCATTCCGCCTCTTCCGCCGCTGTCCGCCGCCCCAGCCGCGCCGGATGCGCGATCGCCGGAATCCCGCCCGCCTCCCGCACGCGCTGAATGCCTTCCTCCAGCGGAACTTCCTCCCGCTCGGTAAAGGCACGGCCATTCTCGGCCAAATACTTATCGAATGCCTCCTGCATCGTTTTCACATATCTCTTTTGCAGTAGTATCATTGCAAAATGAGGCCGCCCCGCCATCGTCTTTCCCAGCGCCTCCACTTCCGCCAAGGTGATCTTCACCCCAAGTTTTTGCAGGTTCTCCACCAGCCGTTGATTGCGATCCCGCCGTTTCGTCTGCAGGATCAGCAGCCATTCCCCGAACGCCGCCGCCGGCTCCGCTCTTGGAAAATATCCCAGCAAATGAATGGTCTGGCCCAGATACTTCGTGCTCAGCTCAATCCCGCAAAGTAAGTCCAGGCCCTTCGACAACGCATACGGTTTCGCCGCGTAATAACCGGCGAACGTGTCGTGATCGGTGATCGATAAGGCCGTCACGCCCGCGCTCAGCGCGTTGTCGACCAGCGTAAAGGGCGCATCGCTTCCATCGGAAGCACCCGTGTGACTGTGTAAATCTACCATCTACCAGGATAGCGGAATTAGCTCCCTGTCTTTCAGCAGCGTCCAAACCCGCTCCTCGCTCACCGTAATTTCTTCGACCGAAGAATCCACGCGAATGTCCGGCGCCTCCGGCGGCTCGTAAGGATCGTTGACGCCCGTAAAATGGAGAATCTCCCCCGCCAACGCCTTTTTATAAAGCCCCTTCACGTCCCGCTCCGCCAGCACCGCAATCGGACAATCCATGAAAATCTCAACAAATGTGCCAATTCTCTCCCGCACCGCTTCCCGCGTTTCGCGATACGGACTGATCGCCGCGGTAATTGCAATCACCCCATGCTTCACCAGCAGTTCCGCCACGAATCCGATCCGCCGGACATTCGTGTCCCGGTCCTCTTTGCTGAACCCCAGCCCCTTCGATAAATGCGTCCGAACCTCATCCCCGTCGAGCAACTCCACCCGCGCCCCGCAAGCCGCCAACCGCTGACAAATCCGTTCCGACAGCGTCGATTTCCCTGACCCGCTCAGCCCCGTAAACCACAGCGCGAACCCTTTATGCATTCATCAGCTCCGAAACCAATACATCCAATTCCCTCACCATCTTGCCCTCCGGCGAAAAATGCAGCCCGCATTCCTTATCGCCCTCCACTTCCCACCACCACCGCCCGGCCCTTTCGCCCTCTTCCGCGGTCACCGCCCGTGTGCACGGCGCGCACCCAATACTCGTGTACCCCTGCGCGTAAAGCGGATGCACCGGAACGTCATTCCGAACGGTGTATTCCTCAACGTCGGCCGCGGTCCACAACGCTAACGGGCTCAATTTCCACTTCCCGCCGATGAACGCTTTCTGCTCCACAGCCTCCCGCGATTCCGCCTGGGAGCGTCGTAAACCGACAGAATAAGCGTCTAAATGCGTCAAAATACGGTCCAAAACGCGCACTTTACGCACCTGGCAGCACAGTTTTCGCAGCACAACTTCCTTCCGGAACAGGTCCAGGCCATGCGCTTCGACCATTTTCTCCACTTCCACCGGGTCCGGCGCAATCCGCTCCACGGTTATGCCATAGCGTGCTTCCACCGTCGCCATCATCGCGTGGGTCTCCGTCGGCAGCCGGCCTGTATTCAACGTGATAACCCGTACGGGGGAACCCAGCCGCGCCGCCATATCCACCAATACCATGCCCTCTTTTTGAAAGCTGGTCACCACCGCGAAGCGCGGCCCAAATTCATTCATCCCCCAACGCAATATTTCTTCAGCCCCGAGCATAATTCATTCTACTTCGCGGGTGGTTCGCTGGGCTGAAATTCGAACATTTCCCCCGCCGCGCGAACGTGTAAAGTCCCGCCTGGCAATGGTTTACCGGCCGTCGAGTAGAACATTGCGCCATCGGTGCTCTCCCCCGGCGCGAGCTTCATTTGCACAAACGCGATCGCGCTGGCCGCGGCCGCCGCCTTCAGTTTTGTTGAACTCACCTCGGCCAGCGCCGCCCTCCGCCGTGACTCGTACCCGCTGGTGGTGCGCAACTGGGTCATCCCGTACAGCCCGGTTTCATACGCCGAAACCAAGCCGACCACCTCGCCGCGCCCGCCCTTTTCGAGCATCTCCGCGACGACCTTCCGCGCCGGCACGGGCCGCATGGTTTTGCCGTCGGGCAGTTCCCAAACGAAGTCGTCGGGCCGGACGATAACCGGTTGGCCGCTGCCGTTGGAGACCGCAACCTGCATGGTGGCGTATTCCCGCACGCGGGCGTGCAGGTGGGCGAACATCACGGTGACGCCGTTCTTGGTCAGCGTTTGATACCGCAAACCGCCGGACTCGAATTCAATCACCTGCGCCGGGCAAACGGCCGCGGCGAGGAGCAGGACCCATGCTCGCATCTTCTCTCTACCAGCATACAGCGCATCGCCAAGCCGGGGCCCCACGATGCGGCGAACTTGAGCAACTCGGGGGCGGCCACGTTCGTATTGCGCGGCCACACCGCGGGTGCTTCACCGATTTGGGGAAACCACGGGCGCGCTTACGCTCGCGGCTCAGTAACTCTTCTGGAATCAGCGCACCCGATCACTCAACCCGGTCACCGCGCACCGCCCCTCCCAGTAAATATCCAGCGCCTCCCGGAACACGTCCGGCCTGGAAATCGTGAAACGGCGGAACGTAGAACCCTATAATTCAGGAACGACCGGACTGTAAGCAACCCGATCGAGATCCCAAGGCATACCCGGCCGGTAAAACCCAAGCCTTGTCCGCCCCGGAAAGCAATCTTCGTCTAACGGCGCCCCCGTGTCGGCGTCGTCGTTTTCGCCGGCCGTAAATTCCCCGCCACTCCACAAATCGCCGCCAATTCCCCCATGGTTTTCGTGCAGTAGTCCGGATCGCATTTCACCCGAATCAACTCATCCATCGCCTCATCCTGTATTTGCCCCGCTTCCCACCGCTTCACGCTCGCCACACCGGCGCGAAGATATTCCGCGAACGTCTGTTGGCTCATCCCCAGCCGTTCCCGGTACCCGCGGATCTGCGCCGTCGTAAGTTGCCCATGTTCCAATCGGTAAGCATCGGCGCTCGCCCGCGAATACGCCTCCGTCTGCTCCGGGTTCAGGACCTGAAACCCGCACCGCCCGCATACCATCGCCGTGCAAACGACGGAAAAGCACTCCCCGCGCACTGTCGCGGCCATCTGTGTCTCAATTGCGCTCATTTTCCCTTTAGAACACTGGAAGCACTTCATTTCAATTCACCTGTGGATCGGAGGATGGCACGACCAAAACAATACCCGCGGTCGCTTTGGATACCCCATAATCTGAAATTTGAAATAGATCCGTGCGCAAAGGCCCGCGGAACGGAATACGAACGGATATCCCGGCGGCTCCCCCAGTATCGAATGAATCGCCTCCCGAATCGAATCGCCTCCAACAACGCCAAATCCATCACGCACTTCGTCAACGATCTTCGAAGTTGTGAAGTAGAATCCGTTCCGGACCAATCCTTCCGCCACTCGGATCGCCGCGTCTGGCGGTAACGCCCCCAAGTATCCTTTCCGCAAAACTTCCCTCCGGCTAACGACCGGGTATCGGCTAAAGTATCCCTGTGCATCCAGTTCCCGCGCCCGCCGCAACCATTTCTCCCGGTACTCCGGTCGTGATGCGGTTCCGCTCATTCGCTCCTCCCACAAGGTATCATATGATACCGCCTCCAGGCAATGCTCCCGCTCCCGGATCGCGCTCCGCATCGGCCTTGGCCTTGGCTATCGCCTGCGCCAAATCGTTTCCGCCTCATCCCAAACTCCCCCACTCGCACATTCCCGCCCTCAAGCTACAACAAAATCGCCTTTCCCGGCAGCCCGCATCAGTCTACGGCCGCCCATGTATATCCCTTAGCCACGCTCACGCCCGCCAAACAAAAATTCCCGGTGCCATCCCAAATACCCCATACGCCCCGCCGCCAACCGCCCTACCCGCATCCCCGCCCCAATCCCCACCGCGAGCCGCGCCGGCTTTTAAAAAACGTAAGACTTCGCTACCGGCGTCCGCCCCCGCGACAAAGCCTACCGCCGCTGACCCTCCGCCAGCACCGACTGGGTGCCCAAAACGGAGGGCCAGTCATTCCCGCCCGCTAAACCGCCAACCATGCGTCGTTAGTCAAAACCTCATAAGCCAACCGAATCTGCTTCCGGTCAAAGGCTTTCTTCCGCTCATTCCAGGAATAGGTAAGCGCAATTGCTTCCTCCGCCGTCTTCGCCCCCTCCCGTGCGCAAACCCAGTGGACGGTAGACAGTAGTTCCATCCCAAACGGCGTCTCAAAGCCATGAATCAATCGCGACACCCGCCCCGCCCGCGCCCGCGTCTCCGGATGCGCCGCCAGAAAGTCCCTCGCCTCCGCCGCAATCCCCGGCTTTAATTCAATCGGCCTGTCCGGATCGTCCGCCCCATCTCCATATCCGGTAATAAAGTGGCCCTCCAAATGGCTCAGCAAGTGCCGCAGGTTTTTCGAGTACGGTCCATAATGCGCCTTCTCATATTGGAGTCGCAGCCCCTCACCGGCTTCCTGCATAAAGTACAGTAACTTGTGAATCTCCAGCAGCGTAACAAACGGGTCTAAGACCGCCGACAAATAGCCGGACATCAACTCAACTAGAACCGCCCGTCCAGGCGTCATCCGCGGACTCGTCGTGCCCTTAGCCATCGCCGCTGCCGCCGGTGCGCCCGCCGGCTCATACACAAGTACCCGCACATCCGGCTCATCCGCAAACGCCTGCACAATTCTCGGTCGTATTTCTCCCCAGTCAAGTCCGCCAAGTCCGCACCCCAATGGCGGCACCGCAATGGATCGTATTTCCCGCTTCCGCACCTCCGCTAACAGCCCTATCAACCCGGCGTCAATGTCGGCAATCCGGCTATTCCCCTTCCAATGACGCTTTGTCGGGAAATTGATAATGTACCGGGGACCCGTCAGTAGTCCCGTTTCAAACACCAGCATCGACCCCGGCCGAACCTCGCCACGTTTACACGCTTCCGCATACACGCGGAAATTCTCCGGAAACGCTTTCCGGAATTGAAGCGCAATGCCGCGCCCCATCACGCCGACGCAGTTCACCGTGTTAACCAGCGCTTCTGCCTCGGCCGTCAGAATATCGCCGTGCTTGGATTCAATCATCATCCGTCTTCTAGTAATACCAGTTTCTCTGAACCACGATCTCAGGTTTATGCTGGGCACCCGCAAGGATCTCGTCCACGCGTTGCGCCCGGGCAATATCGATCACTCCAATCCTTTCAACCAGCTTCCATGGGAATGCCCCTTCGATTAGGAACTCCGCCTGCTTGCCTTCCCTCACAGAGGAAGCCTTCCAGTCCGTCGCCCCGATCGCTTCCCAATCCAGTAGCCTCAGATCGCCAATCTCTTTGTGAAAACCAACGTAACGGGCCCCTGCATTGCCATCGCTAAATGCCCATCGAACTCCGTTCTGCCGCGCCCACAGCACAACGGCATCCAAATCCGCTTCCAGATGAACAATCGGCTCCTGTCCCCCCCGATAAACAAGATCGGTATGATTCCCGCAATGCAATAGATAAAGCATGATCGAACGAAAACAGAAGTAGAACGGTACATACGACCCGACTTTCGTCCCCGGATGGCATGTCACGTCCAGTTCCTCCAGTCTTCGCCGTTTGATCTCTGACATCCCTACAATCGTGCAATCCAGCCTCTGTCGAATCCGTTCCGAATCCGGCCACACGGAACCGTCAGCCATCTGGCCCAGATTGTCCAAATGTGTAATGTGGTAAATCTTGGGACGCGTCGGGAGCACAATCCCCCATTGTAGTCCGACCGTGATTTGTCAATGCTGAATCGAAATAACTCCCGGCAGCCCCAGATCTCTACCTTCCACCCGGAAATACATTCTCCCGGTGCCATCCCAAATACCCCAAATGCCCCGCCGCCAACCGCCCCACCCGCATCCCCGCCCCAATCCCCACCGCCTCCCGGTCCCGCCCCGCAAACGTATCCGCCAATAGAATCTCCCCGCCATCGGCAAACGAGATCAACCCCGCGTCAAACGCCGCGTCCAGATGCGCCGTCAACAGCAGCCCGTTATACGGATCCAGCCGCTCCGCATCCGTCTCACACCGCGCCCACGGCTTCATGTGGCTCGCCCGCAGCAGCCGCCGGTCGCTCACCCCGGTCACCGCGCACCGCCCCTCCCAGTAAATATCCAGCGCCTCCCGAAACACGTCCTGCCCCACCCGCTGCACCACCCATCGCTCCGCCTCCGTGCTCCGCGGCATCCCAGCCGTTCGCAGCGCAAACGCCCGCAGCGGTTCCGGCGGCAACGCCCGCGCCAGTTGATAGGCGTGCCGGATCAGTTCCTGCAGCGGCGCCGTGTCCGGGACCGCGAAATGGTGGAAATCCGCCGGCGGAATCGGCTCCGTCCGCGCGGGCAGACCCTGCCACCGCCTCGTCAGTTCCGCCGCTACCGCCGGGTGATTCACCGCCACATAATAAACGCCGTCGCGATGAAACAACCGCAGCGACGTGGGCATGTCGAGCCCGTCGAACGCCATCCACTCCCCGTCATCCGGCCGCCGCAAACCGAAGCCCTCGTCAACGGCAGCCTTTTCCAGCCGCACCCGATCCATCGATGAAAGCGGCATCGATTACACGTTCTCCAATCGGTCCCACGCGTCCAGGACCAGCCGCCGCGTCCGGTATTCTCCGTACCGCGACTCCTCTTTGTTCTTGAGTACGCGAAACGTCTCCGACGGGTAGCTGCTTCCTTTCACATCGCCGGGGTCGAGCACATACCGCAGTTCATCTCGCGTAAGACCGTACTTCCGGGCGAAGAAGGCGTCCAACTCCGCGCGCAGCAGGGCGCGCCGGTCTTCGTTCCAGGCGTAGGGCGGACCGAAGTCGCCTAAGTCTTCCGCCCATGGCTTCATGGACCTGCTTGAATAGGTGAGTTCCAGAATGCGCGGAGTTACGAAGCTGACATCCCTCGGCGAGAACGACGATGGGGGTAGTACAGGCAATTGCTGCGCGATAAAGAAGTTGAGATGGGTGCTTCCGACTTTGTGTCGCGCACTGAAATCAAAAACCAAACTGGAAAACATCCCTGCCAGCATTGCTACTGATGGACCGCCGAACGAGCTGACTGGGTGCCATAAGGGTAAATTATTGCCAACACCGCAGAGTGGAAACAGTCCGCCAATCACCGTCCGTTCATCCGTCGACCGGCAAATATCCCGCCACCCCATCAACCACCGCGGCTGCTTCCTATCAATAAACCCCCGAACCAACTCCAAAACCTCCTCCGGCCCCTCCTCCAAAAACACCAAATCATCCGCCACCAGCGGCGTCGCCCGCTGCATCTCCGCCCCATTCAAAACCGTCTTCGGAGACCGCAAAAACTTCTCCGGAACGCCCCCCAGAATCGAATGCCACGGCTGCGCGCCTCCCAACACCCGCCGCAACTCCTCCTCCCGCGGCGGCCGCCCTTCCACCGCCAAATAATACCCAACCAGCGCCTCCGCCAGCGCCTTCAAACACCGCTTCTCATCCCCATCCCGATAACCTCGCTTTAACCCCGCCGGCACCCGCGCCGCCCGCACCACTACCTCATACTCCGGCACCCAATACCGCGGCGACGGCTCAAAGTCCGGATTCTGCCTCTCCGCCAGCGTGCAGTCCCGCGCCCCCTCTTCCTCATCCCCAGACCCGCCCGCATACGTCGCCCACCGGTGATCGAAGTGATGAATCATCTTCGCCTCATACAGCGGCAATCGCCGTTCCCCGTCCTTCTCCCAGTTCACCCCGCTCCGCCGCCACCCTTCCGCCTCCAACTGCTGCACCGTCCGGAAATAGCCGGAATCGCCGGACATGTGAAACAGCGTCTGAAACGTAATCCCCCAGGGATTCACATCGCCATCCGGATGCTCCGGCCGCTCTTCAATCAGCACCGGTGCCTTCGCATAAAGCTTCGCCGTTAACTCCGCGTCAGCCCGAGACCGGAACACCGGAGCCGTCTTCGTATTCGGATTCATCCGCGCAATTTGCTCAGCGGTTAGCGTGAACCGCCGTTCCGAATCTTCGAGCTGCGCCACCTGCGAAAGGAAGAACGCGAAATTCGCCCGCTCCGCCGCGCCGACGACAAGAATGCAGAACTTGTAACTGCGATGAACGCTTTCAAACAGCCCATCCCGGTTTTCAAAATCCGTCAACCCCGCGATCCGCTTCCTATCCACCAACGACCCAAAGAACGCCGAAGTAGAGCTATCCGTCGCAATCCCGGTCGGCACGATAATTCCCGCTCGCCCTTCCGTCCGCGCCAATCTCTCAAAGTGCTCGGCAAACAATGCGTAAGTGTTCACATCCCCTGTACCCGTCAGCGGATACCGGCCCGACCTCCGGACAAATTCACTCGACGCCTCCGCGGCCCGCTTCGCAAAATGGAACTCGCCCAGCAGCCGCTCCCCCGCCGGCGAGGACGCCAAAACATCGATCAACTTCTGCCGTTCCGCCTTATTCCCCGCCTGCGCAATTTCCGGCGACCGCGCCGCAAAAAACTCCAACTCCTGCAACTTGATCCGCTCCCACGGCGGATTCCCAATCACCACATCAAACCCGCCCCGGGCAAATATATCCGGAAACTCCAGCAACCAATGAAACGCCTTGATCCGCCCCGAAACAGCCGAAGCCGAAAAATGCGCCGCCCCCGGAATCCCCGCCCCCCGAATCGCTCCCCAAACGTGCTCCGTCAAAGGAATCGGTGACTCCCTCGGATCGAGTAACGGCAGACCCTTCGCCACAAAAAACGCCGCCACATAACAGTCACAAGCCAACTGAAACCGAACCCACGTTTCGCTCTGGTGCTGCCGCTCAAACGCCGCCCGCTTGGCCGCCACTTCCGCCAGCGTCTCTTCCGGCATTTTGAAAAGCGAACTCGCGTCCGTAATCAACTCCTCCGGCGGTCGCCACCCTTCATAGAGACTGCCGACAAACCGGTCCCGCCCCTCCCGGTTAAACCGCTCATAAGCCTTCGCCACCGGCTTCGCATCCCCGGTAAGTTCCACATAAGCCGCATCCGGAATCCCGCGCCGCAGCATCTCCAAATCGAAAACTCCAACCAAACTGTCCCCGCACCGGATATGGTTGTCCAAAAATGCCAGCGGCTTCCCCGCCTCCAACGCTTCAATCCACAACGCAACGCGGCAAAGCTGCACCGCCATCGGATTCCGGTCCACCCCGTATATGCAATGCGTGACCACCTGCCGCAGCGCGTGTTGAAACTCCGCCTGGCTCGGCGCGCCAGGGCTCCGCCACTTCGCAATCCGCCCCGCCGCCCGCCGCGCCGCGCCCAACAAAAAGTGCCCGGACCCGCACGCCGGATCGATAATCGATAGCTTCAATATCTCCGCCGCCGGATCATCGGGATTCCGCGCCTCCGCCGCATCCAGCACCGGATCCAAAGTCGTATCCAGCAGCAGTTTCACCAACGAATCCGGCGTGTAGTAACTGCCCGAAGTCTTCCGCGCACTCCCGCGCCCTTCCTCCGTCGGAGCAAAGTCGAAAATTCGAGTGTCCGCGCTCGCCCGCGGAATCAACTCCAGCAAACTCTCATAAACCGACCCCAACTCCTCCGTCTCCATGTCCCGCCAATTCACCCGCGTCAGCGCCTGCCCTGGTGGCCTTAGCCAGCATAGCCGCCACACCCCCGCCAACAACCGCCGGTTCTCCAATCGGGCCTGGTCCAAATTGGGCAGTAACGTCGGGTCAAACAGCCCGCCCAGCGCCGGCAAACCCAGTCGCGGCTCCCCGCAGCCCAACGCTCGATGCAGTGACTTTACCCCCTCCCACGCATCCCCATGCCGGTCCCAGGACGTACGCCGCAACGCGCGCTCCCGCAATCGCCCCAACGCATAGCCCTCCGCATACATCTTCCGCGAAACATCCGTCGCATCCGGCGCATGAAGCAGCCCCCGATCCTCCGCCACAAACAGAAAGATCATCCGGTAAATCAGCCCAAGCAACTCCTCATAAAAAGCGTGAACGGGCAATGACCCAGTCCGCAACGCAACCCGCAACAAGTCATTTCCGGCATTCTCCAAAAACCCCTGCCCCAGCTCCAACAACGCGGCCGTAACCCCATTCCGCAAATGCTCCCGCGCCGCCACCCCTTCCACTCGCCCCCGTTCCCGCCACTCTTCCAGCGAGCAACCCCCCGCCGAACCAAACCGCGACTGATGCGCCAGCAGCCACAGCGCCGAAAAATCCGGGAAAAGTCCTTCTGTGAAGATTTTTTCCAAATTAACAGACACCCACGCCGGCCGCGTCATGCTCACGTTGTCGCGCAAAATACGCAGCGTCAAACCATCGCAAGCAATGCCCCAAGTCGCTTCCGGCGAAGCATTCAAAAACTCCTGCGCCAGTAACGTGGCCGACCGGCGCCGCCCTCCATCGCCGAATTCCACCAGACTCTCATCCACCCCCGCCCGCCGGTTGCCCTCCGCGCCCGCCGGCGCAATCACCACCGGAACCCGCCCGCCCAGCGCCGCATGGCCCACCGGATAGCCCCGCTCCCCCACAAAAAGTTCCGCCCGCCGCTCCAAACTCTCGAAACCCAAACACTGCTTCAACAGGTCAGTCACGAATCGCGCCGAGGCCCCCGCGCTCTGTCCCCGCGAAGCCGTAAATCGCCCCCACAGCGCCTCCGCTATTCGGTAATACCGCGCAATCTCGTCCCGCAGATCCAGCCCCAGCGGAATCCCGTACCCGTCCCTGGATTCGGTCGCAATTCGTGCCACCATATCCGGCGTCAACAACGCGCCCACAATCTCAATCGCCGCGAAGTCCAGCCGCGCCGCCCGGGCACGGCGGCGGCGGACACCGGAAGAACGGATAATCTTTTCTGCCATGTAATGTTCCTCCCTTACAGCCGCGGCATCAGCACGTACACGCCAATCACATCCACCGGCGTCACCGCCTGCACCTTCACGCCCACCCGCGACCGCGACCCCAGCGCCTGCCGCACCCGGCTATGGTCGGCTGCCAGCGCTTCCGCCCTTTCCCCCGCATACACATCCAACAACGGTATCCACGCCGCCAGCCGCTCCTTCACCGCGCCCAACTGCATAACTCGCACCCGCTCCGGCACATCCGCGCCCGGCCGCTCCAACAGCCCAAACGCCTCCGCCCCGGCATGCGTCCGCGCTCCCGTCGCCACATCCACCGCCAAAGCGGCGGACTCCTCCGCCATCGCAAACTGCGGACCCAACCGTCCCTTGGAATCGATCCGGTGCCGTATCCGCAGCAACAGCAGCGCCACCACCCGGTCCACATCCCCGCTCTCCCACACGCCGCACCGCGGCAGCGTCGCCGGATCGTCGTTCCGCATCACCGCATCCAAAGCATTCTCCAGAAACGTTTCCGCCAAAATCCCAGGCAACGGATGCGCCCGGTGTATCGACAAATAACCGGCCCGCGGCCGCGCCTCAAAAGCCACCCGCAACGGCCGCGGATTCGCCACATCCTCCAACAACCCCTCCGCCAGAAACCGCTCTCGCAACGTATCGCCAACCAAGTGCAGCGGAGCCGCAAATCCCCCGCGCGGCTGCGCCGCCAGTGGCGCGCCCAGCCGCATCAAGGACCGCGATACAAACCGCTCCACATCCGCGAAACCGCCCAATGCCGATTGTGTCGCCTCCCATTCCGGCGCCACCTCCTCCGGCTTCAAGCTGTGCTGCGCAAATATCGTTCGCGCCTTCTTCTCCTTCTCACTCGCGTTCGTCCACGCGATATCGATTTCCTTCGCCTCCGCCGTATCCGCCATCCCAAAGTCGAACGATGTCTGTTGCCGCGCCCGCAGCAGGACAGCCGACATCAGCGCCTTCGTCAAGCTCCCGCCCTCATCCGGCATCGGAACCTGCACGCCGGTCTGCCGCTCAATCGTCCGCGCCTTCTTCAGAATCACGTCCAGCACCGCCCCGTCCACCGGATTGTTCTCCCCGTAAATCAGAATCGTCCTCACCACTTCCCGCTTCTGTCCAAAACGGTCAATCCGCCCCTCCCGCTGCTGATGCCGCGTCGGATTCCATGACAAATCGTAATGCGCCACCGCATTGAAAAACGCCTGCAAATTGATCCCCTCGGACAAACAATCCGTCGCCACCAGAATCCGCTTCTCCTCTTGGCCCAACTCCTCCACCCGCTGTTCCCGTTCCTCGGAAGGCACAGCGCCCGTCACCACCGCCACTGTATAGTCCTTGAACGCCGCCGCCAGCGCCGCCCCCACTGCGTGCGCCGTCGCAATAAACCGGCAAAACACCACCGGCGAATACCCGTCCTGCACCAGTTTCTGAACCACCGTTTTCAGCGTCGTGAATTTCGGATCCCTTGCCGGCTGCGCCGCCAGTGCCTCCGCCTGTGCAATCAGCCCCGCCAACCGCGGATCCTCCGTCGCGCCCCCCGGCTCTAAATCGTCCTCCGCCCCTTCGTCTTCATCTATCGTCCGCGCCGCAATCCGCGCCGCCTCTTCCGCGTCGGCCTCCGTATTCGCCCGAGTCCGCAGCGCCCGCACCGCCGCCGCCGGGCTCGACCCAACACATCGCATCAGCGCCAGCATCCCCCAAAACGCCAGCCGCTGCCGCAGTTCCCCCTCCGCCGCCTGCACCGTTTCCGCGCAATAATCCAGGATCTCTCCATAGAACCGCTCGTAGTCCCCGGAGAGCCTATACTTCACATCGCTCGTCTCCCGCTGCGGAAACAGCCCCGGCTCCTTCCAGGCATCAATGTCCACTCGCCGCCGCTGAATGTAGTAACCAGCCAGCCGCTCCCGCAACGCTCGAAACTCCTCCGGCGGAAGTTCCCGCAATCCGGCGAAGGCAGGCTCCAGCAGCCCCAGCAGGTTATGGTACGCGTCATCGTCGCCGGAATGCGGCGTGGCCGTCAGCAACACCAGATGCCGCTTCATATCGGCAGCCAATAGTTTCAGCAAGTCGAATCGCAGATGGCGGCCCTTGCCGCCCGATACCGACGCGTGCGCTTCATCCACCACTACCATCTCCGGGCACGCCCGCAGAAAGTCATGGAACCGCCGCTCACTCTTTATGAAATCCAGGCTCACCACCGTGAACGGATACGCCTCAAACAGGCTCATGCGCGTCCGGGGAGTCCTATTCGACCTGGGCCATGGGCTCGGCAGCTTCAACTTTGCCGAGGCGCGGAAGTGCCTCGATGCGGGTTTTCCGGTGGACACGATTTCCAGTGACATCTATCAGCGCAACATCGAGGGACCCGTTTACGACATGCCTACGACGATGTCGAAGCTGCTGTATCTGGGGATGAGCCTTGATGACGTGCTGTTGCGCTCAACCGCCAATCCGGCGAAGGTGATCGGGCGCGTCGAAGGGCTGGGCACCTTGCGCGTCGGAGCGCCGGGTGACGTTGCTGTACTGGCGATTGAGGATGGGCAGTTCCGGCTGGTGGATTCGCAGCGCAATGCGGTGATCGCCAAGCAGCGGATTGCGTGCCGGCTTACGATTTGTCGTGGGAAGAGGGTGGTGGGGCGGGTTTAGATTCCATTGCATTTCGGCGGCGCTGGCCGGATCGACGGCGTCCCTCTAACGGATCAGCGTCCGCTTCCGGCCTCGCAAGCGCCTACTCGCCGGGCGTTTACCTACGCAGGCCGGATGGCCTCATCGCTGAACAACCGCCCACTTCGTAATGCAGCAGCGCCAGCTTCGGGAGATGCTGACCGATGAGGATTTGCCTGCGCGTCTGATCCAACAGGTGATCGCCTCCGCTTATGTTGCGCGGAACATTCGCGATCTCGGCTCCACCGAAGGGCGTTCCGCCGTCATGGACAACTACTATAAGGAACAAGTTGTCCAGCAAGACCCGGCGTCTCCAAATTTGGTCATGAATAGGGAGAACACGTAAGCGTCGAAGTCCCTATGTCTTTCCAACCTTGCCAAGGTATTGGCGGAGCCGAAAGGAGATGAGGCTGGTATTCTTCACCGAGGGATTATGGGGGCTGATACCCGCTAGCGGTTCCGCTTCAGCCAATCCACGATCATTTGGCGGAGATCTCGGAACGTGACCTCGGCCGGTTGCAGCTTAAGCTCGGTACACAACGCTGGAAGGACTGCTAGAAATCCTTCGTACCGTTCGAAGATAACTCTGCCACCTGGTAGTCTCTTGCGCTTGGATGCTGTGGCTAACCACTTCCTGATCTCCCCTATCGCAGTCTCCACGTTGCGCCCGTGCGAGTGAATGTCCTGCCCTGCTATGTCAGAGATGAAGATCTGATAGCGGTGCGGAGCCGCATCGAAGATGAGAGAGACCTTATTTCGCTGGGCCGTGCCTCCGTACTGCTTACAGCCAAGAAAGAGGCCGAGCTCCAACGGCATGTTGAATCGAGGAAGTCCATGCTGTGCGTCCAGATGGACGGCGGAAATGTCGTGAACTCCAAACTTGCACTCTGCGATAATGCGCTGAATCTTTGCGAGCCGAAACTCTCCGGCGTCGTCGTCTTCCCGCGCAGAGCGCGCCACGAAACCCAGATCGGTAATCGCGAATACGATTGCATCGAACATGGGCTTGTACCCCTCGTCGAAGGGGCAGTTTACAAAAACCTGATCGCTCGG